>JAWXBO010000062.1:0-15378 GCA_034440175.1 Alphaproteobacteria bacterium | reverse complement strand
TCTTGTCCCCCATAAGGCCTTTCATAAGCACCGCAGCCTGACGTAATCTGCCCCAACCCGCGTTCATGTTTCGGAGGTGCGTCATGCGTGCACATCCCATAGTCATAGCCGCCACAATTTGGGCCGCCACAGTTTGGGCAATGGCCGCCACCGCCCAAGGTGCCGCCGATCCGCAGGGCTCACCGTCCTGCTCGGGCGGCGCCTGCACAATGCTGGCTGTCAGCGCCGATGGCTGCACGTGGAACAATTCGTCGACACGCGCGATCCGCTTTTCATTGATTGCAGGCGGTACAGCGCTGGTCACCACCGTGCTCGCTCCCGGTGAGGCGTTCAAGGAAACCAACAAGGCCTACTGTGTCTCCGGAACTCAGGGCACCACGACCTATCAGGCGGCCTTCGTCACCCTGCGCCAGATGGCGGACGATGCAGGCACCACCAGCGCGCCCAGGATCGCAGCACCCCGCCCCAAACCTGCGATGGCCGCAGCCCAGCCTGTCGCGAACGCCTCGGTGACTGTGCCGCGCCAAAAGCCTGCCTCACCGGTGATGCCGCGGGCCAAACCTGAAGCCCCGGTCCAAACAACACTGGTTCAACCCGCAGCGCCCCTGCCGCCCGCACTGCCGGCCGTGGCGCTGGTTCAGGATCCGGCGAACCCATGTGGCGATGCCTGCGCGGAAATTCTCTTCAAGGTCGTCGATGAATGTCTTTGGGTTCAAAGCCAAAACCCCAAATCCATCACGTTTCAGGCGACGATCAAGGGACGCATGATGGTGTTGGCGCTCGACGGCGCTGATGGTAAAAAAGCCGATGGGCAACCGCCGGCAAAAAACGCCACCGCCCATCACGCCCGCCAGCCCGATCCGTTTCAATCTTCCTCACCAGGTATCCCCGTCTACCGCGCCCGCCTGGGAACATGCGTCAAAGACCGCAGCGAAATCTCACACTTCGTGGCGGTTTATACCCGCTAGAGTCATGCGCTCTGCAGCACATATCCGATCGCCCACGCCACGCACACTGCCAGCAGCGTAATCACCGCCGCGACCAGCACGGCCCGTTGCCACACAAGCACCGGCCGCCGCCAAACGCTCGCAGCAATCACCAGCACGGACACAATGAACAGAAAGGTCAACATCGGAAAATCTTGCCGGAATTTCCAATCTGCGCCAAGCCCCCATCCCCTGCAGCCCTCCTTCGCCAAGGGGCTTCGGTCGGCGCAGGGACTTCCCCCGCAAGCGGAGGAAGATGAGATAATCTGGTGTCTGCCCCCGCTTGCGGGGGAAGTGGCTGCGCGCCGTCAGGCGCTGCAGACGATGGGGGGAAGTGGCGCAGATCCCATTTGAAGCGAGTGAACACTCAAAACTTCCCTCCACCAGCGAATAGGCGTTGCAAGAACCACGGCCCCATCGGGAAACTAACCGGTAGCTCAAGCCGCATCTTGACGCGACCGCCATTCGCGATGATCGTGGCCGGGTAGGGGCGGGGGCTCAAGTGGATATTCTGGGTGGCATCGGCCTGACCGGTGAAAATCTGAAATTCTTTGCAGCCGGTCTCGCAGGCGGCACCCTTCTGTGGGCGGCGCTGTCAGCCGCAACCCGCAAACCATCACACAGCAAAATCCTGGCCCAGCGCATCGGCAAGCTCGAGATGCGCTTGGCCGCAGGCAAAGACTTCGCCGCCATTGCCCGTGCTGTACAGATTTTCGAATCCCATCTGCCCGGCGTTTCAACACAGCGCGTCGTACCGCTTTTCAACGCCTCGCCCAGCCCTCGAAACCTCGCCGATCCCGATCAAATCGCGCGCGAATTTTCCGAGGCGATGCGCAACAACATGATGGCGGCTGCCGAAATCGCCAAGTCGATCATCGATCAGAACGTCAACCTCAACGATCCAAAAGACCGCCGCGAACTTGGCTCGCGCATCAAGAAACTCGGCCAGACCCTGAGCACGGGCTTTTGGGACCGCCATGGCGACGCGATGTTGGCAACCACCATGCCCGGCAATCTCAAGGATTTGCTCCGGGTTTTCTTCGCCCAGGTCAAACGCCTGAAGGCGGCGGTAACCGATCTGGCGCGCGAACCAAGCTTCGCCGATCTCGACACAATCCTCGACCGCGCCATCGACCTCCTCGACACCGCCAAGGCGATCATCGACGAACTGGAAAGCCACACCGGCTAGGTTCCCCTCACCCTTTTTCCGGCCATCCGGAAAAAGGGTGAGGGGACCCGCCCCTACACCCCCAGCAGGTCACGCAGGCTCAACACCTTGTGCACGCTCTTGACCTTCGATAGCGCCACCGAGAATTCTTTTTCGGGATTGTACTGTTTCAGTTTCAGCTGCGTCGCCGTCTTGCCCACCAACAGCTTGACCATCGCAACGCCGGGTTCATTCTCGGCCGCACCCACCATCTCAATCACGACGTGGTCGCCGCCGACGGGCGGGCGCGCAGGCGTCACATAAATCAGGTCGCCGCTCTTGTTCCACGGCGACATCGAATCGCCCAGCACCCACAGCGCATACATCGAACGCAGTTTCATCACGCCGGGCGGACGGCGCACATAGTCGACGACCTGGCCGTTGAAACTGAAATCCCCGTCCGAGCCGCCCACCGCCGTGCCAAACACCGGCACATCAACGGGCATCGAGGTCACACCGGCAGCCTGCACCGCGCCGAACGTCGCGTTGGCGGAATAGGCGTCAGCTTCGCCAAGCAATGTGGCAATTGTAATTCCCAGCGCCTTGGCCAGCCGCTTGATATTTTCGCGGCCCGGAGGTTCCTTGCCGGTTTCCCATTGCGAAATCGCGGGCTGGGAGACCTCAAGCTCCGACGCCAGCTCGACCATGGTAAAGCCGCGCCCCTTGCGAAACTCGCGAATGCGCGCGCCCAAACGTGAATTTTCCAGATCTTGTTGCCGCTTTGTCATCGTCATCTCACCTGTTGTCTCTTGCGTTCCGTATTTGTTTCACATATATGTTTTTTATAAGTAAATATCAAGTGGGTTTTTCATCCGGCGGCGCAGGCACGTCAGGCGCCAAATATTCAAGTAAAAACAAGAGGTTAAGCTGAATGCGTGAGGCGAGTTGCAATATAAGCGGCACCTTTGTTTTTGGCCGGAGCAGGCCATGAGATGGGTCCGCGCCACGATTGCCGCCCGAATCCGCGAAACCTGGGACACGCTGCGCCGGGTCCCCGAATCCAGGGTGCCTGGCCACGTCTCCAGTTGGCCGCCTTATGTGCTCGATGCGATGGAGGCGTATGGTAACGGCGAAGTCATCGTTCGCCTGTCACCGGCCTCACCCCAGGCCATTGACCGCATGGAAGAAGTATTCGGCTGGTTTATCGACCTTGAAGGCAAGCCGCATCTCACCATCGCCATGTGGCTGACCTGCGGCATCGGTATGGGTCCCAAGCGTGCCGGGGACATCATCGGCGTCCACCGCGACACCGTCCGCGCCCGCCGCGACGAAGCCCTGGACACAATCGCCCACGCCCTCAACCACCCAAGAGCGCGGGCGGCGTAACAAGAAAGAATTTTCACCGCGAAGCCGCGAAGGGCGCGAAGAAGTTGAGAAACTGACCGGCGCGGAGCGCGCCCGCTAATTTTGCCTTCGCGCCCTTCGCGGCTTCGCGGTGAATTTTCTATCTGCTGTCTTTCTCCTTCTCCCCCGCTCCTCGCCAGTTAACGGGTTGTTAGGAACTGCCGTCACACCTTACCAAAGAGTAAACGCAAGTGATTTGTGAGGGGGCATCATGCGCCGGTTCTTGTTGGCGGGTTTGTGCATTGCAGTCTGTGCGGGCATCGCATCGGCTGACGAACCCAAGGCCGAGGAACCGGCGCCGCCCGTGAATCTCCAGTTCACCTACACCGCCGACCTCTGGCGCGTCGATAGCGACAGCGACGACGACATGGTCTATCTCGACAACCTCGATCTCCAGCTTTCGCTTGATCTGGAACAGCTCTGGGGCTGGTCCGGCGCGCAGATGTTTATCTACGGCCTGTACAATAATGGCAACAGCGTCAGCGAATTGAGCGGAGATTTCCAGGGTGTCTCCAACATCGAAACAGGCACCCCAGCCGTGCGCCTGTACGAGGCGTGGATCGACCAGACATTTGCCGGCGGCAAGGGCTCGCTGCGCCTGGGGCTCTACGACTGGAACACCGAGTTCGACGCAGGCGAAGTGCGGGCTCTCTTCATAAATCCCTCGCATGGCATCGGTGCGGACTTCGCGCAGTCCGGGCACAACGGTCCTTCGATCTTCCCGGTCACCAGTCTGGCAGCGCGCCTCAACTGGAACTTCGACAACAACGTCTATCTCCGCGGTGCCATCTTTGACGGTGTCCCCGGTAACCCGGGGCATCCCGCGCGTACCACCATCGACTTTCAGAAAGGTGACGGAGTCTTGCTTGCCGCCGAAACAGGAATCGCGCGCGACGGCCGCTTGTGGTCGCTGGGCGTCTGGACGTACACCGAGGAATTTCCCGACCTCGTAACCGATCAGACACACAATAACACCGGCGCCTACATCGCGTTGGAAGAAAGGCTTTTATCGAAGGTCAGCGGCAGCAACTTTGACCTCTCGGGCTCGTTGCGTTTCGGCATTGCCAACGACGACATCAATCCGCTGTCATCGTTCTTCGGCGCCACGCTTGTCGCAACCGGCCTTTTTCCGGGCTGGCCTGAAGATCAGCTGGGCCTCGGCGTTGCTGTCGCCAATGGCGGCGACAAATTTCAGTCAACGTTCGATGTTCCGGACGAGCGCGAGATCAACGTCGAACTCACCTATTTCACCAACCTCACGCCAATCTTCTCGATCCAGCCCGACATCCAATGGATCATCAACCCTGGCCTCGACGGCGAAGCCGATGACGTCTTCGTCTTCGGCGTCCGCCTGCAGCTGAACAAGAACTGGGCAGTCAGCTAAGGCGTCCCCTCACTCCGGCAGCGGGTAATAGACGGACTTTGCCTTGGTCTCTCCGCCCAACGCAAGGCAGTGGTCTTTCTGGCGCTCGACATGGGCGCGATCCTGATTACGGTCGCGCTGGATGTGCATTTGCCCGTGGCTGGCCGCATGCAGGCAATGCGACAAAGCCTGCGTTGACCCATGCCCACCCAACAGGAACGCCGCACAGGCTTCACTCATGTGCCGGCGTTGCCCTTCAATGATACCGCGCAGTGACGGTTCCATCCGCCACGCCAGCGCCTGACCGCGCGCTGCTTCCCGTTGGCACGCTGTCACCAAATCTGCACTCGACGTCTGCGCCGCCATCGCATCCGCCCCCAAGACAAGTCCCGCCGCCAGCAACGCTCGCACCACCTTGCGCATCGTAAACGCTCCCAATTTGTTCCAATCCGGTACATTTCCGGTATCGAAATTCGCCTGCGGTCTCAACACTGCAGGTGCCGTGCCGTCCAACAGGTCTTCGAAGCCGAAAATGGCCACCAAAATGCGCGTCACCCTCGCCAAACAAAAACGCGCGGGCTACGACAGACTTCCCCCCATTGTCTGCAGCCGCTATCGCGGCGCAGCCACTTCCCCCGCAAGCGGGGGCAGACACCAGATTCTCTCATCTTCCCCCGCTTGCGGGGGAAGTGGCTGCGCAGCCCTTGTGGCTCGCAGACGATGGGGGGACGCGCGCATTTGCGTGAAATTCTTTTTCTGGCCTTATTCCGGTAGTTCCCAAAGAAAACTGCTCCACGCCCCGATGCGGCACGGAGTGACGCGAACGCCGCTCGCCATTTTGCTGAGTTATCCCGCCCACCGAAAAGCAACCACAGCCAATTTTGTCAAGGCAAAAAAACCTATCCATTTCATGCGCTTGCATGAAACGCTCAGCTCGGGTTCGCGGCAAAAAATTATCACGCCGGGCAGCCCGGACCGCAAGAATTTCCTCACACCAGGGCAACCCCCGATTGAGGATTTCAAGCAACAGAACTTCAGAAAGGCCGGATAGTGCGGACCATTACCTTTACCCGAAGAATAGAAATGTAGATCAATACTCTACGCTTCGTATCTTATTGAATGAATAGTGGGGGTACAAATGAGTCGGGCTTCTAAGTTGCTCAGTGGTGCATCGGTCCTCGCACTTGCGTGTGGGCTAACGGCAGCGGCGGCATTCGCCGCCAATGATGACGACTGCGACTCGAGTTCATCCAGCATATCCCCTGAGTGCGCAGCCGGTAGTTCGGATAGCTCCAGCAGCAGCTCTGATGGCGGCGAGGGTGGCGAGGGCGGCGACGCCAGCTCCGACGCCGACGATGGCGGCGAAAGCGACGACGACGCCGATGATGGCGGCGAAAGCGACGACGACTCCGATGATGGCGACGACAGCGACGACGACAGCGACGACGACAGTGACGACGACGACAGCGACGACGACGAAGATGAAGGCGGCGAGGGCGGCGAAGGCTAGTTCAAGCGATATGCGGACACTGCAGGGCAGGGGTGCCCTGCAGTGCTTTGGCTTCAGGGGTGGGGAAGATGGGATCGAAGATAAAATTGAGCGCCGTTTTGGCGGCGCTTGCGGCTGTGGGCGCCGCACAACCAGCGCATGCTGATGGCAAGGCTTGGCGTGTCGACCTGGAAGCCGGCATTCTCTACGACAGCAATGTCGATAACGATGAAAACGACTCAAGTTCCAGCATGGGCGATGCCGCCGTGACCTTTGAAATCGACGCCGCCTACAAATTGGTCAACAGCGAACACAGCAGGATCGAACTGGGTTACAACTTCTTCCAAAGCCTCTACCAGGATCTGAGCGCATTCAACTATCAGACCCACAAACCCGAACTCAGCGCTTGGACCAAACTCGGTACCGTCAAGCTCGGCGTTGCCTATATGTACAGCAACGCACAATATGACGGCGCTTTTTTCCAGCAGCAGCACGTGTTCACGCCGTCGATATCGGGAATGCTGACCGATAATATCCACTTCAAGGCGACGTACCGTTATGTCGATAAAAATTACAATGTCGCCGACAACGGCCGCGACGCCCAGACCCAACAGCCCGCAGGCGATCTCCAGTTCTATTTCGACAAGGCCAACAAGGGTTATGTTTCGCTCGGCGGCACCTATACGATCGAAGACGCCTCTGACGTAGCCTATGACTATGACGGACTGACCGGCCGCGCGGCGGTTCAGTTTCCTATCGCCGTGTTCGGCAAGGGTGGCCGGTTGAAAGTCTCCTACGCCTATCTCATGCGCGACTATGACGACATCACATCCACGTCAATCGGTGAAAAGCGCGAAGACCGCCGCCACACATTTCGTGCCCAAGGTGAGGTCGAGGTGACCGCCAATTTGACGGCCATCGCGGAATACCGCTTCGTTGATCGCAACTCGAACCTTGCGTCTGCCAATTATTCTGAGTCCATCGCCAGCGGTGCACTGCGCTACGGATTCTGACGCGCTGAGCCACACGCAGCGTTGAGTCTGCGAGCCCAGGTTGCAGCAGGTTCGCCGCGCTATCCGTTCTCACTGCCGAAAGTTGTGGCACACCGGTTTTGCATGTTTGCGTCTGTGGCGCTGCGCTGTGCGATGCGCTTAGGATTGAAATCATGTTGGTAAGTGGGTGAGTCGATCAGTGGTAAGTTCTCAAAAAATCCTGGTGCTGTTCGCAGCGTCGTTAGTTTTGGCCTCGTGCGAAACAACGCCAACAGTCGTCACGCCTCCGGAAAGCGCGCCCGTGATCGTGGAAGCGCCGCCGCCCAGCACTCCCAGGGTCGTACGCAGCGCCATTGTGCCGGATGATTCCGAACCTGTAATCAGAACAGCCGCAGTCATGCAGCCCATCATGGAAGAGGACGCCGCCTCGCCGGTCGCATCGCCCGTGCGCGCTACCGCACCCAGAGGTACCCCCACACCGGCGCCAAAACCCGCCCCCGCCGAAGTGCCCGAAGTGATCGTGCCTCCAGCCGCAGTAGAATCCGCCGCCGCAACAGCACCAACCATCGTTCCACCTGCAGCTTTAGCTGAGGAGCCGGCGGCTGCGCCTCCAACAGGCATCACGCCCGCGGATCCGATCAGAACCGCAGATGCGCCATTGGATACACCGGCTGCGACACAACCTCCGCCCTCGTCGCTGTTCAACAATCCGGCGGCGTTTCTCAAAGACCCAAAGGCCTTGTTGCAAGCCAAGATTGGTGGCGTACCGCTATGGCTTGTGGCTCTCTTCGTGTTGTTAGCCTTTATATCGTTGGTTATCGGCGTCCGTGGCCGCAAGTCTCCTGAACCGTCATCAGTCTGATTTGGCGCGGATCATGAAAAAGACGAGCAGTCAACTTCATTTATCGCTTGATTTTACTTCGGCATGCAGGTGTTGTCTGGCACCTGCTGTAAAGCCGCTGGGAGGCTTCTGGTGACTTGCGTAAAACTGTTGAATTCCATAGCGTTTTCTGTGGTTGGCATGGCGGCAACGCTGGTGCCGTCTGCGGCCTCGATCCACGACGACGCCAGGAAAATTTGCCTTGAACGTTACGTCGAGGAAAAGGCAGGCAACTCTGTCCCCGCCGGCATGTCCAAGGAGCGCTATCTGCGCCAATGCCAGGGCAGCTATGTAAAAACCGCATCTCGCGAGCAATCCTACGACGAGTCATCGCCCGCGCCCATCAGCACGAACGGTCAAGGTGGCCCTGAAATACTTCCGCCCGGCACCACCATCCTCAAAGCCACGCCCAGGAAACTCACAGTCCCAACCCCGCGCTTCAAGCCGGCGGTTTAGGTCCTCACTAAGCCGCAGCGCTTTTGTTGAGTGATGGTATGCCTTCGCCGAGGTCTAACCACTTGAAGATCGTTGCGTGCTTGAACTCCGGCACGCCGCCCAAGCTGCGCCCTTCTGTCAGTTCATGGTTTACCAGAATAAGCAACTGATGCTTGTTTGCTTTCTCATCCAGCATCGGAAAGACCGTGTATTCAAACAGAACGCTCGGGCCATCTGGCAAAATGCTTGGCGTCTTCTGCCAGAGCGCGCAGGGCAATTTGGTCATCGCTATAGCGTTGTCGTACACTGCTCCGCAGATATCTGGGTCGACAAACTCCAAATAGTCCATGCCCGTCAATTCACGGCCCAGCAAATCATGAAAGCCCGATCCAACCAGGCGCATCGGAATTTTCTTTTGGTCAATCTCGGGCTCGGCGATCACCATCCAGCGCGCAAAGCGATGGAACTGACGAAGGTCGATGTTCGACCGCAACGGCATCGCACCATCGCGGCAAATCGCCCGCACCGCGTATTCGAAGCGTTTGCTCTCCTCGCTGCGTTCTGCCGGAGCTCCACCGGTCGTGTCCGCTTGTGCCTGGGGGTTGCCGCCGAGATCATGCTCGGTGACCACACGGTTCCGGCCTTGGCGTTTGGCCGCGTAGAGGCACGCATCCGCCCGGTTCAATAGATCTGCAACCTGTTCGCCCGGAACAAACTGCGCCACACCCAACGACAGAGTAACTGTCCCCATGTCTTTGCCGCTCGATTTTTGCACGATCTTTTTTGTCTCGACGGACTTGCGAATATCGGTGGCGACCGCCAAGGCATTTTGCAAACTCGTACCAGGCAGAATCACGACAAATTCTTCGCCACCAAAACGCGCCGCCAGATCTTTGCCCTTCACATTGGTTTTCAAGCACTGCGCCACCAAGCGCAGAACCTCGTCGCCGATCGGATGCCCATAGGTGTCGTTGAATTTCTTGAAATGATCGATGTCCGAGATAATCAGACTGAGAGGCTTGTTCTCCCTGAGCGCGTCATCGACGCCCTCTTGCGCCACCTCGTCAAAGCTGCGGCGGTTCGCCAGTCCCGTCAGCGCGTCGGTCAGACTCTCTTTGCGCACTGTCTCCATCCGGGTGCGCAACCCATCGACTTCCTTGGCCGAATTCTGAAGTTGCTCTTCGAGACCCTTGTTGCGCAACTGTACAGCGCGCGTCGCCGCCGACAGACGCTGCACGATCGACTTGATGTCCGGCGTCCCTTTTTCGAGTTCGGCCCCGGCGTGCGTCAACGTTTTATCGTAAGCCGCCGTGTGCGTACTCGACTCTTCGATACTATCGGTCAGCTTCTGCAATTCGTCGGTCAATTGGTTGCCGATTTCCTCAATCGTCTCGCTTGAGCCCTGTCCAAAAAATCGCGCGTGCAAAACGCGGCTGTGGTTGAGGTCGCAAGCCCGGCCGCACTTCACCGCGTCGTCAAGGGCCGCAGACAACGCTTCGTTGCGTTGAGCAGCATATGCAAACCAAAGTTCGTAATTCCCCGGTGTAGGCAGAGCCTTATGTATTTCCAGAAGCTCATTGGCCCGGCGGCCAAACGCCAGGACGTGTTCCGGTGATGGGAAATCAATCATTGCTGAACCCTGACTAATAGTTGAATCAAGCGACCCGCTTGGCGGAGAAGCGACCCGTTCCGATAAACGCCGAAAGCGGGTCACCCCCAATCCGGTCCGGACTGGCCCACACCATTACCTTAGGCGGATGTGTAAAAAGTAAACTGCACGCGAGATTCGGGGTTGACCAAACACGCCAATAATTTGACAAATCGCGCCAAGCCCACTTACCATCCATGGAATACGACTTTGCAACACTTCGCTCGCAGTTTTCTCTTGAAGAGAATTCTAATCCTTGCCGAAACGTACGGCATTGCACCGGCTGACATTCTTGCGGAAATCGATCTTGATGCGCACACCGTGGATCAAACGGGCGTTTGGATTGAGTCGTCGAAGCTTGTGGACGCCGTCGCCTATGCTGCGATCTTAACAAACCGAAAGGATTTCGGTTTGACACTCGGAATGAACAACAATCATCGCATTCTGGGTACGGTTGGCATTCTTGTAGAGCACTGCGTATCGATGAACGAAGCGATAACCGAAGTCGCGCAATTCAACCACCGTCATAACTCCGCTCTGCGCTATTCCATTGTGCCGGACCGGGACCGCAATCGTTTGCGTGTTGAAGTCCTCGCCCACGGAAAATATCCGCAGCTTCAATACATGGAAACCCTTCTCACTATGACCGTGCACTTTTGGCGGACCATGTTGGGTCCCCAATGGTGTCCCATCTCGGTAATGTTTGAGCACGAATCCTCGACGGCCCGTGAATCGTATCGGCGTGTCTTTGGCTGTCCCGTCAATTTTGGAAGTGAAATGAATTGCATCGTCGCTTCGAGACGAGATTTTGAACGGCGCATAACTCCCCACGACGGCCGCATTATGCGCCTCACTCAGCAAATGTTGAACGAGTACGACCGCGCGAACCAAAAGGATTTGCGCGAACAAATACACGCGCTGTTGCCGCCCCTATTACCTACGGGCGATGCCAGCGCAGCCCAAATTGCCCGGCATCTCTCTATGACGCCCCGCACCTTGCAGAGGCAGCTTGCTGAACGCGGCACGACGCTCAAACAGATAGTCACCGAAGCGCGTCTACGGCTCGCGCGCGATTACATGAGAGACAAAACGATGACTGTGACCAAGCTTGCACCCATCCTGGGCTTTTCTGAATCGAGCGCAGTTAGCCGCTTCCTTCGGCAAAATGGAACAGCGCCGGAGCCGGTGCCGCAATCGAGTCGAAAGGCAACCGGTCAATGATTGTTCGCGCATAAGTCGGTAACAGGCAAAACACATTGGGAGAACGCACTGTGCAACATTTCGGCCGCAGCATTGTGGTGCGCTCGGTGCTCGAACTTGCAGCGCGAAATGGCGTCAGAGGGAGCGCGATACTACGCAAGCTGGGTCTCGACCCTGAAGCCGTGAACCGTTCCGGAGGCTTTGTTCCATCTGGTAAAATCGCGGATGCAGTCGAGTACGCCGCGGTCGCGACCGGGCGCAACGATTTCGGCCTATTGCTGGGTGCGCGGGCGGATCACGAATCATTTGCTGCTTTGGCGGTCGCCATCGCGCATTGCGAAACTCTAAGCGAAGTCGTGATTGATGCAGCCCGCCACGCATTGTTGCTTAACTCGGGTGTGCTCTTTACATTTGTTCCGGGACGCACGCACAGCTTCATCCGCTTTCAAGTCTTGGCAGCGAGTCAGTACCCACCGTGGCAATATTCAGAATCGATGCTGTTGATGATGCTGCGCTTTTGCCGCTTACTCGCCGGTCCGCAATGGTGCCCCGCGCAAGTTCAATTCGAACACGAATCCATTTCCCCCAAAAGCGAATATGAACGTGCATTCGGCTGCAACGTCTCGTTCAACCAAGACAAGAACGCAATTGTTGCACCCCGGAGAGACTTCGAAGCGTCAATCTCGGTAACCGCTTCGCCTGTTCATGCGATGGTGCAGTCGATGCTCAACGCTGGCGCTTCCCAACCTGAAGCGGCGCTGCCGGCCAGAGTGGCGCTGTTAGTGCGGCCGTTGCTTCTGTCTGGTCAAGCATCGGTCGAGCGCGTCGCCTCCATGCTCAAACTCACGCCTCGCACATTTCAGCGCCGTCTAGCCGAACACGGCACATCGTTCAAACAAGTCGTCTACGAAGTGCGGGTCAGAATCGTCGAGGACCATATCAATCATGACGGCACAACCGGCGAAAAGCTTGCGTCCCTGCTAGGCTTTTCGCAAGCCAGCGCCGCCAGCCGTTTCTTGAAAGATCATGTGGGGCACTCAGCCCGCGAGATCAAAGCCAATGCCAAAGCCGGCAACCCCTCATCCGTCACGCCGCAAGAGCGGCGCGCCACCTTCTCCCGCAAGCGGGTGAAGGGCTTTCCCAACTTTTAGCCCTTCGCCCAAAGGGAGTGGCGCTAGCAAAATAGCAAGCCCTTCGCCCGCTTGCGGGAGAAGGTGGATCGCCGCCCTTCGCGGGCCAAGACGGTTGAGAGACTTCACACCCGGCTCGCGCGCCCGGCCCAGAACGGCTTGCGCAGATCGCGCTTCAGGATTTTCCCCGATCCCGTCCGCGGAATCTCATCCGTGAACGAAATGCTGCGTGGAACTTTATAGCCTGCAAGACTCTGCCGCGCGAACGCGGTGATCTGTTCCTTCGACAGCGCGGCCCCCGTGCGCACCACCACAATCGCGTGTACCGCCTCGCCCCATTCGTCGTCGGGAATACCGAACACGGCGACGTCGTTGATCTCGGCATGCGCCTCGAGTGCCGCTTCGATCTCGGCCGGATAAATATTCACGCCGCCTGAAATGATCATGTCCTTCTTGCGGTCGCAGATATAATAAAACCCCTCCTCGTCGCGATAGGCGATGTCACCCACGGTTTGCCAGCCATCGCGCCGGTCGGCCATGAACTTGTCGTGCGCCTTGTGATAGGTCGAAAACATGTTGGCGCTTTTCACGTAAAGCTCGCCCTCGGCCTGTGCCGCCGTGACCGCCGCGCCCTCGTCGTCGAACAGCATGATCTCAACCCCAGGCGCCGGCCTGCCGCAAGATCCCGGCTTCGACAGCTGATGCTCCGGGCGCAACAACGTGTTGATGCCAAGCTCGGTCGAGCCGTAAACCTCAAACAGCGACAGCTTGGGAAAGCGCGACAGATAAAGCTGTTTCAGCGCGTAAGACCACGGTGCCGCATTCGCCACCATCCGCGCCATCGAACTGACGTCATACTTGGAAAAAACCGCATCGGGCAGTTGGCAGATGCGCCGGATCGGGGTCGGTGCCGCAAACGTTGTGGTGACACTATAAGTCTGGACCAGGCGCAGCCAGTCCGCTTCGTCGTATTTGTGCTGCAGCACGCAACTATGCCCTTGCCGGATCGACGTCGCCAGAAACCCGCCCGGCCCCGAATGATAGAGCGGTCCGGTCGTGATATAGACATCGCTGGGCTGATAGCCGATCTCGCCCCACAACGCCGCCGACTGCGCCGCATTCCCAAGGGACGAGCGCACCGCCCCCTTGGGCTTGCCCGTCGTACCCGACGTATAGATCATCGTCATGGGTTCACCCGCCGCCTCGCGCAACTCCGGCGGGGCAGGGGACAGTTTGGCAAGCAGCGGCTCCACCCGCGTCTGGCCTGCCAGCGGCGCCCCGTCAAAGATCAAAACCTCGCGCACCTTCGGTGTCTCAGGGCGGATCTTGGCAAACAAATCGGCAAACTCGGCATCGGCCAACACCACCACGGCGTCGGAATTGTCGACGACGTAACTGGCTTCCTCATGCGTCAGCCGGTAGTTCAGCGGCACCCCCACGGCGCCGATCTTTCGCACCGCGTTCGTCATTGCCACCAGCCAGCACGAATTCTGCCCGCACGACAGCACCCGGTCGTTCGACGTCACGCCAAGCTCAATCAAGAGCCGCGCCAGCCGGTTGGCGTTCGCCTCCAGCTCGGCAAAGCTCCATTTCACCAAATGCCCGTCCGGCCGGTCATCGACCAGCGCCATCCGGGCCCCAAGTTTCGCTGCAAGTTCGGTAAGGATGTCGGTCATTGTGGCTGAACGCTCGTTTGAATGGTGGATAGCGGTCTATCTCGCCGGTAGTCCACAGGGAATGCAACCGCCAATGTGTAGTCAAAATGTGATTTGCCCATCCGCCGATTGAGGGCGTAGCGTCCCGGCCCATGTTCGGTGAGCGCGTTCGGGCTCGAGTGAGCCGCCTCACCCCACATCAGTAAGCGCCCCCGCGAAATCGCGGCCGCGCCTCGTTCCCCCCAAACTTTAGGAGATCACGAAAATGATCATTACGACAATTTCGTTCATGGTAGCTCCCGGGAAAAACATGGAAGCCAACGAATACTTCCACACCCTCGTCCGCCAAGTAAAAAAACTGACGAACACCGAAGCCACGATTTTGACCCAGCTCGGTGGGCCAGTGGGACACTTTGTTCTGCGCGCGCAGTACGACACGTTGAGCGACTGGGATCAGTCGCGCACAAAAATCCAAAACGACGTGCCATTCCAGAAACTCGTCGCCCAGGCCGGCAACGACGGCCTGTTCATTCCCGGCACGATCACTTCATCGATCTGGCAACAAGTACATTGACACTGCTGTACGGAGCCGCCCGCAAGGCGGCTCCGTGGCGTTCCTGGCATTAACCCACAAAATGCACGCAGGTTTTGCCGCTTGCTTTTGCCGCCCAACGGCGCAGAATACGTGACGTTCGTGTTGGGGAACACAACGCCATGACGATCATCTTTGTGCTGACCATCTACACGGCAGCCGCGCTCGTCGCGCTGCCTGCCAGCCGTTACGAGCGCGCCATCACCTGTCAGGCGCTCGCGGACCGTGTGCAAGCCAGCGACGAACGCACGCTCAACGCCAGCCGCGCCATCGCCTTCGAACTTGAAGGCTACGTCAAATCCGGAAAAAAGCGCCGCAGCAAAATTCTCAACGACGTCTCCGATGCGGCCTTAAAACTCGACACCGTCGCTGCGGCTGCTCGCCAAGCCCAATGGGCGCTATGCTTGGACGCCTACGCGCCGCGCTAAGAGGCGCGGCAAAGCCCCCCATCGTCTGC
>JAWXBO010000061.1:0-3334 GCA_034440175.1 Alphaproteobacteria bacterium | reverse complement strand
TTTCGATGCTGGTGTTTCAATCGGCGGCGCCGCGTCCCCTGAGCGAGGTGTCGCCGTGGCTTGACCGGCGCTTTGGTCCGGGGGCGGAGCAGGTGCTGGCGCAGCTCGAGGCGCAAACGCACCGGCGCTTTATCAAAAGCCATTTGCCGCTCGACGCCCTGCCCCTCTATGCGGGCGTGAAATACGTCCATGTGGCGCGCGACGGGCGCGATGCCTGTCTGTCATTCCTCAATCATTCGGCGAAGTTTACGCCCGCAGCGCTTGAAGACATGGACCGCATTGGCCTTGGCGATCCCATGATCGGGTTTGCCTATCCGCGCGTCGATGGTAATTTTCGTCCGTTCTATCTGGACTGGATCAACGAGGCTCCCTGGGGCAAGACGCGCTGTCCGCTGTCGCCGCTGAACTTTTTCAGGTTCGAGAAGTCGTTTTGGGATGAGCGGGGGCGCGATAATGTTTTGCTGGTGCACTACGCCGATTTGAAGGCGGATCTTGCGGGCGAGATGCGGCGGCTGGCGGCGTTTCTGGAGATTTCCATTCCCGAGGCCTTGTGGCCGGAACTGATCGCCGCCGGCTCGTTCGGCGCCATGCAGCGCGATGGGGACAGTTTGATGCCCGAGGCGGCACGGGCGTGGGAAGGCGGCGCGCGGACGTTTTTGCACAAAGGCGAAGTGGGGCGCTGGCGCGGTGAGCTGAGGGACGACGATGTGCGGCTCTATGAGGACAAGGCGCGGCGCGAGCTGCCGGAGGCGTGCGCGCGCTGGCTGGAACGCGGGCGCCTCAATGCGGGCGACCCCGCGCTGGATTGAGCCGGAAACACACAAGGGACTCACACGAAGAAACGAAGACACCAAGGTGTTGCCTGCGCGCCGCAAGCCGTAATGCACTTCTTCGTTGCTTCGTTGCTTCGTGTGAATCATTTTCTTCACAAACGGGAAACCCACGGTCAGCATACGCCTGCTGGGCGAGTGCGCCGGGCGCATGCAGTTGATTGCCCCGCTTTATGCGTGTTGAATGGCGATGGGGAATGCCCAGCGGCTTTGGGCTTTGGGGGACTTGTTCGTGAGACTTGGGAAAATCGCGTCCGCATGCGTGCGGGCGGTTGTGGCCGTTGGTCTTTGGGTTGGGGCGGCTGCGGCCGATACACCGGTCCGCCACGAACTGACGGCCGGCGACGTCGAAAGCTTCTTTGATGGCCTGGTGCCGTTGCAGATCGAGAGCAACGATATCGCCGGTGTGACGATTGCCATCGTCAAGGACGGCAAGCTGCTGTTTGCCAAGGGCTATGGCTTTGCCGATCTGGAAGCGCGCACGCCGGTGTCCCCTGAAAAGACACTGTTTCGCACCGGCTCCGTCACGAAACTATTTACCTGGACGGCGGTGATGCAACTGGTCGAGCAGGGCAAGCTCGACCTGGATGCCGATGTCAGCACCTATCTGGATTTCAAGATCGAGCCGGCGTTCGGCAAGGTTGTGACGTTGCGCAATTTGATGACGCATCGGGCAGGGTTTCAGGAAACGCTCAAACATCTGGGCGCGCAAAATTCCGGCAAGGTCGATCTGGGCCGCTATGTGCGCGAGAATAAGCCTGATCAGATTTTTGCACCCGGCAGCACGCCATCCTACTCGAACTATGGCGCGGCGCTGGCGGGATATATTGTCGAGCGTGTGTCGGGTGTAGCGTTCGACGCTTATGTCGATGCCAATATTTTCACGCCCCTGGGCATGGCGAATTCCACGCTCAGTCAACCGCTGTCGAAGGCGCTGGCCGGGCAAATGTCCAAGGGCTACAATTTGGGCTCGGCCGGTGCGAAGGATTTCGAAGTGATCAACGGCTATCCGGCCGGCAGCCAGTCGAGCAGTGCCATCGACATGACGAAGTTCATGCTGGCGCATTTGAACGGCGGTGCTGTGGGCGAGCTACACATTCTCAAACCGGAAACTGTGGCCTTGATGCATGACAGCATCACCAAGACCGACCCGCGCGTGAACGGGATGGCGCTGGGTTTCTATGAAGAGCGGCGCAACGGCATGCAAATCATCGGGCATGGCGGGGACACCGTCTATTTTCACAGCGATTTGCATCTGATCCCCGCCGAGAAACTCGGCTTCTTTGTTTCCTACAACAGCGCGGGGCGCGGGTCGCCGCCGCCGCGCGGGCCGTTGTGGGGCAAATTTCTCGACCGGTATTTTCCCTTTGAGCCGCCCGTGACGGCGGTCAAGACCAGCGGCCTGTCGGCAATGGATGTGGCCGGAAGTTACATTTCTTCGCGGCGGGCTGAGACGTCGGCGCTGAAATTTCTGACAGAGCTCAGCCAGCCCACCGCGACGGCGAACGCCGACGGTACACTGACGGTCGACGCGTTCACCGGCCTGAACGGACAGCCCATCATCTGGACGGCGATGGGAGACGGTGAGTTTCGCGCAAAGTCTGGACAGGGGAAGCTGGTATTTCTGCAAGCAGGCGATGGCGCGATGACCATGCTGAGCGGCGCAGCCGGGGTCGCGATTTTTCAACGTGTCCCCGATCTGCGGAATGCCTTGGTGACGCTGGTTGTGTCCGGCGTGTCGATGCTGGTTGTCACGCTTAACCTTTTGGCGTGGCCCGTGGCCGCGTTCGTGCGCCGCCATTATGGAGTTGAGCAAGGTTGGACGCTGTGGGAGCGGACCTTGCGGCTGGCTGTCATGTTGACCAGTCTTGCGGTTCTCATTTTTGTTGTGGGATTTGGCGTGGTGCTTATTGGCGCTGCGAGCGACAGCCCGTGGGGACTGGATTCAAGTCTGGATCCAAAGCTGCACCAGCTTCAGCAGGTGGGGATCATCGGCGCGGCGGGCGTGCTGGTGGTTCTGCTGAACGTGATCCAGGCGTGGAGCAATCCGGTGCGTGGGTTCTGGGGACGCGTCAAGGAGAGTCTGGTGCTGGCGGCCCTGGCCGGCTTGCTATGGTTTGCATGGTCGATGAACCTGTTCGACCAGGCGCTGCGGTTTTAGTACCACGGCTCGAGCCCCCATCGTCTGCAGCACGCCTTCGCAAGGGCTTCAGCGCGCGCAGCCACTTCCCCCGCAAGCGGAGGAAGACAGAAAGTCTGGTGCGGTTTGAGCTGAAGGCGTCGCGGGTTGATTTTCTATCTTCCTCCGCTTGCGGGGGAAGTCCCTGCGCAGCACTTGCTGCTGCAGGGGATGGGGGCCGGCATCGCGCCACTTCCCGCCATCGTCTGCAGCCGCTAACGCGGCGCAGCCACTTCCCCCGCAAGCGGGGGAAGATTCGGGCTACCTGCCCTTCTCGTCTTTCGCCGTCGCGATCAGCAGCACGCCCACGATGGCAATGACGTTG
>JAWXBO010000060.1:0-10379 GCA_034440175.1 Alphaproteobacteria bacterium | reverse complement strand
CAGCGCAAACGGACCACCGGCACCGCGCGTGACCGGCCCCAGCAAACCCTCAACTTGCGGCAACAGCTGTTCAGCAAAAAATTGCGCTACTGAAATCCGGGTGTTGAGGAACAAGGCATCGGCGCCACCTGCATCCAATTGCTGCGCTGCAGCCGCTGCTCCGCGCCCTAAATAATGCGCACCCGCCAGAAGCCCCATCATCCGCAGATAAGGTGTCGCGCCGGGCAGGGCCTGCACCGGTGAGCTTCGCATTTGCGTCTGCAACCACGCCGTGGCGCTCTCCACGGCCTTGTGCGCACGGACCAGCTCACTTGCGATTGACCGCAACGCTGCGGAGCCTCCCTCGCAAAGCGAAGCGGTGGTGCGGACATCGTCCAGAAAGCTCCGCACGACCTTGCCGCCGTCCAACGCCAACTTCCGCCCGATCAAGTCAATCGCTTGAATACCGTTTGTGCCTTCATAAATCGGCGTGATGCGGGCATCCCGGTAATGTTGTGCAGCGCCAGTTTCTTCGATGAACCCCATGCCGCCATGAATCTGAATGCCCAGCGACGCCGCCTCGACCCCCATGTCGGTGCACCAGGCCTTGGAAATCGGCGTCAGCAACTCCTCGCGCGCTTTGGCCATGGCGCGCACCGCCGGCGTTTCGCCATGACGAGCCCTGTCAATGGCCATCGCGTTCGACAAGCAAATCGCGCGGCCCGCCTCGACCAGTGCCTTCTGCGTCAACAGCATGCGCCGGACGTCGGCATGAAAAATGATCGCTGACATCTCCAGCGTATCGTGTTGCAAGCCAAAGGGCTTGCCCTGCCGCCGCTCGCGCGCAAACGCCAGCGCCTGTTGAAAACTGCGCTCGGCGATCGCCACGCCCTGCACTCCGACATTCAACCGCGCCGAGTTCATCATCGTGAACATCGCAGGCATGCCCTTGTTTTCATGACCAATCAAAAAACCGGTTGCACCACCACTGTCGCCAAACGACATCACGCAGGTCGGCGAACCATGAACGCCAAGTTTGTGCTCCAGTCCCACGCAGCGCAAATCATTGTGCGGCCCCAAACTGCCATCTGCTTGCAGCAAAAACTTCGGCACCAGGAACAACGAAATCCCGCGCGTCCCAGGCAGCGCCTCGGGAAGCCGCGCCAAAACCAGATGGATGATATTGCTGGCGGCGTCGTGTTCGCCCCAGGTGATAAAAATCTTTGTTCCTGTAATCTTGTAGGAACCGTCAGCCTGCTTGACCGCTTTTGCCCGAATAGCGCCGACGTCCGAGCCCGCCTGCGGCTCGGTCAAGTTCATCGTGCCCGTCCACTCACCTGAAATGAGCTTCGGCAGATAAAGACGTTTTTGCTCCTCCGTACCGTGAGCCGTCAGCGCCTCAATCGCCCCTTGGCTAAGAATGGGGCAAAGTCCAAAGGCCATGTTGGCCGACTGCCAAAGCTCTTGCACCGCAAGCCCCACCAAATGCGGCAGCCCTTGCCCGCCAAATTCGCCGCTTCCCGTAATCCCATTCCATCCAGCCGCAACGAAGGCCCGATACGCATCGGCAAAACCGCGGGGCAGCGTGACCTTGCCATTTTCGAGCCTGGCCCCATCCTGATCGCCCGTCCGATTGAGAGGAGCCAGAACCGCGCCCGCAAACCGGCCGGATTCCTCGAGCACGGCATCGACGACATCGGCACTCAGATCGGGAAACGCAGAATTGCCATAAAGACTGGGTAATTCGGCAATGGTGTCGAGCGCAAACCGGATTTGCTTTACGGGTGCGGCGTAAGTCATGTGCTGTACAATGCCCAAAGGTGTAATGCGTGGTGGTACTCTGTGCCAGCCCACCCACAAGGATCAAGGTGTTTCATGTTGCGTCTGACAACCTTCATAGCCCTGCTCGCCCTTATCTCAATACCAGCGGCTGCGGACGTCTCGACCAACCCGCAAACCGCGCCCAAAGGGACGTACAAACTGGAACCCAACCACACCTCGGTCCTGTTCTGTATCAAGCATATGGGTATCAGCGACTACTGCGGCCGTTTCAACATCATCGCCGGTAATATCGGCTTCAATGGATCCCAGCCCGCCAAAAGCTCAGCCACAATCGAGATCGACATGGCCAGCATCGATACGCCTTCGGACAAACTCGACGAGAAATTGCGAACAGAATTCCTCGAGACGGCGAAATTTCCCAAGGCATCTTTCGAAGCCAAATCGATCAAAATCACCGGCAAGAACCAGGGCGAAATTACCGGCGCCCTGACGCTCCACGGCGTAACCAAACCCGTTACACTCACAACCACATTCAACGGTGGCCAAGTCCACCCGCTCACCAACGCCTACGTGATCGGCTTCTCGGCCATGACGACGATCAAACACGCAGACTTTGATTTTCCCGATCCGGTATGGAAACCATTCATCGGCGATGACATCAAACTCTTCATTGAGTCCGAATTTGTCGCGGAGAAATAACGAGCATGCCTGGCAATTCCCCCACCCGCTACGGCACGATTGCCATGACGCTGCACTGGCTCATCGCCTTGGCCGTCATCGCAATGCTCGTCATCGGAAAAATCATGGCTGATCTGGACAACGACGATCCAAACCGGTTCACACTCATCCAGTTTCACAAATCGACGGGCCTGACGATACTCTTCCTGACGCTGCTGCGCATAGGCTGGCGCCTGACGAATGCCGTGCCCCCTTTACCGGTCGCGATGCGAACCTGGGAGCGTTGGGCCGCTCACTCCACTCACTTCGTCTTCTATGTGCTCTTGCTGACCATCCCGCTATCGGGTTGGACAATTGCCTCCTCATCGTCCTTAGGTATTCCAACCGTGTGGTTTGGACTGTTTGAAGTTCCCAATTTGCCCGGTATACAAGACGCACCAGACCGCAAGGACCTGCACAAGCAAGCCCAAGAAATGCACGAACTCCTGGGCAATCTGATGATTTTGCTGCTCTTGCTGCATGTCGGCGCCGCCCTCAAACATCATTTTTGGGATCGCGACAGCGTTTTAAGGCACATGCTCCCCTTCACGCGAACTTAGGTTGCCGACATGCACTTGCGTTTCATCGCCCTGGCCATGCTCTGTTTCTCCGCAGCTCAGGCGAATCCCGCGTCGCCTTCATGGCAAGTCGACCCCGCGAAAAGCGCGTTGACCTTCTCAGTCGTCGTCAACGGCCAAACCGTGCAGGGAAGGTACGACGGCTTTGGTGCGGACATCAGATTCGATCCCGCCAATCTCGCGCAGTCGTCCGCCAGGATCACCATCGACGCGTCAGCGTACAAAACCGGCGACCGCACGCGCGACGTCATGCTGATGAAACCTCCATGGTTTAACGTGCTGGACTTCCCGCAAGTCATTTTCCAGGCAACAGCCTTTGCCTTCAAAGGCGGCGACAGCTACGACGCGAAAGCCAAACTCACATTGAAGGGCATAACCAAAGAGATCACTCTGCCGTTCACACTAAAAATCAAGGGCAACACGGCGACGATGAGGGGCGAAACGACCCTGAAGCGCCGGGCCTTCAACATCGGTCAAGGCGAAGACTTCACCGGCGAGAAACCCGTCGCCCTCTCTGTCAAAGTCATGGTGAATATCACAGCCAGACGCGCGAACTAGCGGGATGTCACTTTGCAGCATATGCGTATAAATCTCGTCATGTCCGAGCACTTGACCCGGCCATAACGAAAGTGAGGGGCATGACGCCAAAACCTACAATCACCGACCCAACCCCAGCCGCCATCGCCAAGGCGGCGCGCTTGTTGCGTGAGGGCACACTTGTCGCATTCCCCACCGAGACCGTTTACGGTCTCGGCGCCGACGCGACGAACGACACCGCTATTGCCTCGATCTACACCGCCAAGGGCCGCCCGCAATTCAACCCCTTGATCGTGCACGTGCAGAACCTCGCGCAAGCCCAAGCCTTCGGAGTTTTCAACCGCCAGGCCGCGCAACTCGCGGACACGTTTTGGCCCGGCGCGCTCACCCTCGTTGTCCCGCGCGTCAAAGACTGCGCGATCTCGTGGCTCGCAACCGCAGGCCTCGACACGATTGCGCTGCGTTGTCCCGCCAGCACGATCGCGCAAAACCTGGTGCGCGCATTCGGCGGCCCCATCGCCGCCCCCAGCGCCAATACCTCAGGCAGCGTTTCCTCCACCAGCGCCCAGCACGTCGCCGAAAGCCTGGGCGCCAATGTCGAACTCATCCTCGACGGCGGCGCCACAGCACTCGGACTTGAGTCGACAATCATCGGCCTGACAGAACGTCAGCCCACGCTCCTCAGGCCCGGCGCAATCACGCGCGAAGCCATCGAATCGATCATCGGCCCCCTCGGGGTGCCACACGACCACGAAAGCGCGCCACACTCCCCCGGCCGTCTCAAGCGTCACTACGCAACCGCCAAGCCATTGCGTCTCAACGCCCAAGCCGTCCAGCCGCACGAAGCGTTGCTGGCCTTTGGCGTAACACTCCCAGGCAGCGCTGAAACACTCAACCTCAGCCCGTCCGCAAACCTCAACGAAGCCGCCGCCAACCTCTTCGCCATGCTGCGCCGCCTCGACAAAACCAACGCGACCGCCATCGCCGTCATGCCCATTCCAGCCCATGGCCTGGGCGAGGCCATCAACGACCGCCTTCAACGCGCCGCGCACCGCGAGTAAGCTCGAACACTATGGCTCAGACGAATCATCCAACCCCTGAAACCCTTCAACGTCTCATCACGGCTGCCGGCGACGGCGGTTGGACCCGGGACCAAGCCAGGATCGCGCCCCATCTCACCGAATGGCGTGAGCGCTTTCATGGCGCAACCCCGTTGTTGCTCATGCCATCAAGCGTCGCCGCCATCGCCAGCATCGTCCGCATTTGCAACGACACACGCACCGCCATTGTTCCCCAAGGGGGCAACACAGGCCTCGCCGGCGGCCAAATTCCAAATCCAAACGGCAATGAAATTCTATTGTCGCTCTCGCGTCTCGATCGCGTGCGCACCATCGACCCGCTCGCCAACACCATGACCGTCGAAGCGGGTGCGATCCTCCAACACGTTCAACGCCAGGCCGATGCACACGACAGGCTTTTCCCCTTGAGCCTCGCGTCAGAAGGCTCGGCCACCATCGGCGGACTCGTCTCAACCAATGCCGGCGGCACCGGCGTGCTGGCGTACGGCAATATGCGCGAGCTGGTGCTGGGCCTCGAAGCCGTACTGCCCAGCGGCGAAATCTGGAACGGCCTCACGGGATTGCGCAAAGACAACACCGGCTATGACCTCAAGCAACTCTTCATCGGCGCCGAGGGCACGTTGGGAATTGTCACCTCAGCGACCCTCAAACTTTTCCCACGCCCCGCCGCCATCGAGACCGCAATTGCCGCCGTCAACGATCTTCAGTCAGCCGTCGCATTGTTGAGTTTCGCCCTCTCGCGCGGCGCGATCACAGCCTTTGAATTGATCCCGCGACGGGGGCTTGATTTTGTCCTCCAACACATACCCGCCACGCGCGACCCTTTCGACCGCGCCTGGCCCTGGCTCGTCCTTATCGATGTGTCGTTGCGTGCCGCCAGCCAGTCAGGCACCGCGCAAGACCTGCTCACCAGCGCCGCCAGCGCCAACCTCATCGTCGATGGCACCATCGCCCAGTCGCTGACACAGCGCGAAGCTTTCTGGAAGTTGCGCGACAGTATCTCCGAGGCGCAAAAGCCCGAAGGCGGCAGCATCAAACACGATGTCTCCGTCCCCATATCGTCAATCCCCCGCTTCATCGACGAAGCCTCTCGCGCCGTCATCGCGGCTATGCCCGGTGCCAGACCCGTCCCTTTCGGCCACATCGGCGACGGCAACATCCACTTCAACATCAGCCAGCCCGTGGGCGCGGACAAAGCCGCCTTCCTCAACCGTGCACCGGAAATCAACCGCCTTGTCCACGACATCGTCCACAGCCTTGGCGGCTCCGTCAGCGCCGAACACGGAATAGGCCAGGCCAAAATCGACGAAATATCGCGCTACAAATCGCCCGCCGCGCTGGAAACCATGCGCACCATCAAACGCGCCCTAGACCCGTTGGGCATCATGAACCCAGGGAAAGTGGTGCGGGTGTAGAAGGCCCCCATCGTCTGCAGCATTGCGTTCAGCAATGCGCAGCCACTTCCCCCGCAAGCCGAGGAAGACACCAGATTTTCTGTCTTCACCCGCTTGCGGGGGAAGTGGCTGCGCCGCGATAGCGGCTGCAGACGATGGGGGAACGCTAAAACCTGCTCTCCTTCAACTCCACGTCCGCCCGCGCCCAAGCCTTCTCATACGCCGATTGCGCCGCCGCCGCCTCGCTCGTGCGGCCCTGCTTGACCAGCGCCGCGTGCAGCCCGAACAGGGACCAGCCGTTTTTCGGCCACTCTTTCAAGTCTTGGCGGTACACATCGGCGGCCTCACCCGCGCGCCCGGCCTGCAACAGCACTGCACCCAGATACTGTCGCGTCGGGAAATCCCACCACGGTGGCTCGGTATAGGCCAAATTGTCTTGCGCAATGACGGCGGCCTTCAGCTCGTTGATCGCATCCGGCAGGTCACCTTTGGCGCGGGCAATTTCCGCGCGCACCACATGACCGGCGATCCGCACCATATCGTCACCGGGCACGCCAAAGCCTTGAAACACTTTGCCGTCGGCTTCGCTGAATGACGGCGCAATCAACGCACTCTCGCGCGTCGCCGCATTCACATCGCCCTTCATGGCGAAAGCACGTGCCCGCGCGTAATGCCAGATCGCGGTAGCGTAATGCAGCCCGGGATCGGGCGCGCGTGCCGCCAGAACGTCATCCCACTTGCCAAACCGCAATTGCGCGTAAAGCAAGGTTGGCACGAAAGCCTGTATGGGTGGCAGATCAAGCGCCATCTTCGGTTGCACTTTTTCGAGCACGCGCTGCGCATACTCCAGCGCCAGCGCCGAGCGCCCATCATTCGTCGCCGCCGTCCACACGAAGTGCAGATTGTGCACATAGTACATCGCCGAATACATGCCGCGATCATTCGTAGCGGCAAGATAGGCTTCGTCAGCTTTGGCGGCCTTTTGATTCCATACCACGCCGTCCTCATAGCGCCCGATGCGATTGTAGATATGCGTCGGCATATGCACGAGATGACCGGCCCCCGGCATCGATGGCCCCAGGCGGTCGGCATAGACTTCCGCGCGCTGCGGTGTGGTGCTGTTCTCAACCGCATGAATATAAAGATGCATCGCGCCCACATGACCAGGCGCCCGCTTCAACACCCGCTCCAGCGTCGGCACCAGGGGCTCCAGCCCCGCCTTGGGCCTGCGCCGGTTAGCCTGCCAGTAATCCCACGGCGAGGTGTCCATCAGCGCTTCGGCATACAGCGTCTGTGCATCGAGGTCGCGCGGATAGCGCTTTGCCACACCCCGCATGGCTTGCATGAACGCCTTGTCGAGCGCCCCGCGATCAGCCGCCGCATCCGAAGAATAGCGCTTCGCCAGCGCCGCTATATAGGCACGCTCGGCAACACTCGCACCCGGCGCCAGTTTCTGCGCCATGCCGATCGCGTGAGTGGCCGGCGCCACAGCGTCCGGCATCATCGGCATGTTGATGTTGGGTCCGTGCGCAAAAGCAATACCCCACCAGCACATGGCGCATTTGTCGTCACGCTTCAACGCTTCCTCGAACGAGGATATCGCCGCCGCATGATTGAAATTGAACAGAAACCGGTAGCCCTGATTGAAATAAGCCTGCGCCTCCGCCGACGCTGTCGATATCTTGTGTGAATGTGTCCCCAAATTATCAAACAGCGGCATGGTCTTGGCGCCGCCTGCGTGATGATCCGCGTGTGCCACTGCCCCGGCTGGACCTTCACCATGATCTTCGATGCAGCTGGCGAGAAACAGCATCGGCACAAAAAGAACGCCCGCAAATTTAACCCAGTGTGAAATGCGCATGACCAGCCCTCCGAAGAATCGCCTATATTCGCACATAGCCCGACGGGTTTGCAAAGGCCAGCTACCAGGTCGCGCGTCCGCCCAGGGAGACCATGGCCGAGACGCTGTCTTCGCTGATAGCACCTTGCGCATCGATGTAGCCGGTAATCTTTCCAGTCAACGGCATCGTCATCGAAGCCCCGGCCGAGAAGGTATCGCGTGCGTAAGCAGCACCCTTGACGTCGAAGAACACGGTCGGAGCCCCGGAGAAAGCCGCGGAGAACTCCTGCCGCCGGTCGAGCATTTCGTGACGCCAATCCAGACGCAATTGCGGAACGATCTTGCGGTCTCCCATCGCGAAGACGCGCGAGATTCGGGCGCTGGCGATTGTCCGCAGCGATTGGGAATCCTCCGGCTGCAGCAGCAGCGACAGTCCGCCGCCGCCGCGCTCTTCATAATCGCCGGGGAAAGCACCCTGATAGTTCAGAGCAAACGACGGTTCGAACCGGTAACCGTCGTTCTCGAGAATAGTGCCTGCTTCCACCGACGCGGTGTACGACCATGAGCGCGAGAAACTCGTGATGTCATAGTCGAGCGGCCCGACGCTGACAAAGCGTTCCGCGCTGGCCTGCGAGCCGATGACGCTGAGGTTGCCGTTCACATAGGTCTCCGCGCCGCCATACGAAACATAGGCGCCCAATTGCCCCGACTTGATATTGGATCCATTCCGGCTGGCGTCGAAGTCGACACCTGTCTCGACATATTGCGCGGCCAACCCCGCCAGCAGAAGCGAGTCGAACACCCGGTCCACACCCGTAATCAAGCCACCCGTAATTTGCTGCGAACCGGGCGCAAAGGCATCGCCGTAAGTCTGACCCCAAGCCCCGATGGCGCGCGCCCACACTGAGGTCGTGCCTGCGTCGCGAATACCGGTTTCCAGCCAATCGAAGGCGGTGGGATCGCCCAGCACGTCCGACATCACCTCGCCGCCCGTGCTGGCTTGCGCATAGCGCCGCAAACACCAATCGTCGCCCGCAACCGTGCAGCCCGTCGTCCGCGCCGCGTTGACACGCTCGGCGACCGATTGCTTCCACGGATCGTCGGTGCGCTGTGCCGCGCCGTTGCTTTCGGCATTTTCCGAACCCGCGATCGCCGCATAAATGTCTTCGATCGACGACGGCGAACTATTGGCGACGGTATTGATAAGATTCACCAAATCCGGGTCAGTTGGCCCGTCCTCAAAAATCTCGTCGAGCCCGTCCCCGACATTATCGTCATTGCCGTCTCCCCCGCCCAGTGAGGTGAAGGTGTTGCGATTGATCTGAAGTCCAATCGTCGTGGGGCTGTAGATTGCAGCGACCGTGAAAAGTGCGCTGGGTGCCTGCAGCAACGTGACCGAACCAAAGGTACCCGCAGCGCTCCCGCCCGTAATGACATTGCTGTAGGTAAACGACGTGGCAGTCGTGCCGCCGAAAGTTAGCGGGTCGAGATATACGCCTAAATTCGCGCCCGCGACGTTAGCGGCACCTGACACCGTGATCTGCGGATACACGGCGGTATTCGTCGTCAGGAACAAATTCAGGTTCGAGCCGCCGGCCAGCGTCAACGACGAACCCGACAGGTTCGTATTGTCGTCGAGGTACATCGTGCCGCCGCCACTCACCGTCACGCCGCCCAGCGCACTTCCGGTCATGCCGCCGCCATTCACACCTTGCACCGCACCTCCCAGGAACGCGAACGCGCCATTGGCGACGCTTAACGACATGTTGGCAAGGCTGCCGCCCGGCGTTACAGTGAGGTTGCCGTTTGCGACATTCAGTGCACCCGAAAAACTATTCGCGCCGGTCAAGGTGAAAGTGCCGCTACCCGACTTCGTCAGGCCACCAGCACCGGAAGACGTACCCGAGAACAATGTGGATGACGCGTCGCCGGTGGTCAGTATTGTACCGGAGCCAAGGTTGAGCGTGCCCGAACCCGAGAAGCGGCCGATAGTCTCGCTGGTGTTGAGCGCAAAGGTTCCGGCGGCGGCTGTGGTAACCGCGCCAGTGTTCGCGATGGCGCTGCCGCCCTGTGCCGAAAGCGTGCCCGCCGTGATGGTGGTGAGGCCGGTGTAACTGTTCACGCCGGACAGCGTCAGGTTTCCAACACCGATTTTTTCAATTGGGCGCGACCCGCCTATTTCGCTGATGGCGCCCGACTGTTCGGCCGAGCCAACCAGGACTTCGAGCTGCGTCGTATTGCTGTTGACGATGATCGGCGCCGCACTGTTGACCCCGTTGCCATAGGAGATGACCGAGCCATAGGTCGTGATCGGCCCGGTTCCGGCGGCGGTGTTACTTAGCAAGCGAACGCCGCCTTCCAAGATATCGATGCCGCCCGTGAACAGATTATTCCCCGACAACGACAACAGTCCCGTGCCGTCTTTGATCAGTTTGCCGGCGCCCGACAATTGCCCACCATAGGTGAAGGCGGT
>JAWXBO010000059.1:0-7029 GCA_034440175.1 Alphaproteobacteria bacterium | reverse complement strand
GGCTATGTCAGCACCTTGCGCACCCTGCGCCTTGATGTCCCCGCATTGGGTGGGGCCCAGGGCAAAACCAAACGCATCTCACGTCTCACCGTGCGCGTCCACAATTCGATGGGAGGAGAGGCAGGCCCGGGCAACGAGCAACAAATGGAGCACCTCATCCGCCGTGATCTCGCCGACCCCATGGACGCCTCGCCGCCGCTTCGCTCCGGCGACTTCGACATCTACCCCGCGACAGACTTCGACCAGGACGCAAGACTAACCATCCGCCAAACCGAACCGTTGCCTCTGGATATCCTCTCGATCATGCCGGTGATCTCGGTGGCGGAGGGCTAACTGTCCCCCCATCGTCTGCAGCAGCTTCGCTGCGCAGCCATTTCCCCCGCAAGCGGGGGCAGACAAAAAATCTGGTGTCTGCCCCCGCTTGCGGGGGAAGTCCCTGCGCAGCTCTTGCTGCTGCAGGGGATGGGGGGAAGTGGCTGCGCGCCACCAGGCGGCTCGCAGACGATGGGGGGAAGTCCCTCGCACCTCACCCTCGCTCGTGCGGCAACTTCCACAGGTCCCGCACGTGCGCCGCTTGAATGGCGTCGAAATTATGCCACGCCAGGCTATTGCGAGCGGCATCGATGATCAGCAGCGGATCGGCGGCGCCAACATGAGGTGCCAGGGCTTGCTTGATCGCGTTGGAAGTCTGCTCGCATTGCAGCAACCACACGTTTGGATTAACGCGGAAGACCCGGCCCAGTTTCTTGATCTCGCCTTCGAACTTCAACATCGAGCCTGAACGAAAATCGGCGATCACGGCGAAATTCGAGACTGTCGTATTGTCCGCACCGCTGCTGCGAGTTCGCGCAGTTCTAACTTCGCGGTCTGATTTCGTATCCGTCCCCGTTTTCGCGTCCGTCGATGACGAAGTGACATCTTCGACTTCAAAGCAGCGTGCCAGCGCCGCATGCATCCCGGCGGGCATGAATTCGCCCGTCTCACCCAGGCGCACCAACGACCGCTGCCCAATCCGCCTCTGCGCAACATAGTCGCGCATGAGCTCGTGCGGATAGGGCCCGAACACTTGATCGTTTGCACTGACAAACCACGCGACGTTCATCGACCTACCACACCAACTCCGGGAGAGAATTATGACCCTAAACTCAATTTCTTCACGAATTGCTTACGCCGGAAATGGCAGCACGCAAAGCTTCCCCGTGCCCTTCAAAATTTGGGCACCCAGCGACCTGAAAATCTACCGGCGCGAGGCTGCCAGCCAAACGGACATTGCACAGGCGTTAACGACCGACTTCACGCTGGACATCGCGGCCTATCCGGGCACCGGCAATGTGGTGTTCACTGTGGCCCCACCGGCTGGCGCCACCATCGTCATCCTGCGCGACATGGCCTTGACCCAGGAGCTCGACCTCCAGGCCTCCGGCGCCTTTGCAGCTGAAAACATGGAAGTCCAGCTCGACAAGCTCACGGCAGAAATTCAGACCCTGCGCGAACTCCTCGCCCGCACGCCACGCCTGCCCGTGGGTAGCCCCTTGAGCGAACTCGCGCTACCGGAACCAAGGCCTTCAAACGCCAATCAGCTTCTGGGCATCACCAGCACCGGCGACGCCTATGAGCTCAAAGCAGCAGTCAGCCTGCCGCTGCAGACCGTCTCGTCCTTCGTGGCAACCCTGCTCGACGATCCCGATGCCGCAACCGCGCGCGCAACGCTCGGCATCGGCAGCGCCATCGATCTCAGTCTTCTGACGACGGACGCAACCGGCGGCGCCCATGCCGACTTCGTGGCTTTCGTCGACACCTCGGAAGCGGGCGCATCGAACAAGGTGCCGGTTCCAAACTTTTTCTCCGTCGCCATCGCCGGCGCAACTGACACGACACCCGCCGATCAAACCACCTATGAAGTCATGGCGCGAAAGACATCCGACGGCACCCTGCACCGCATGGCATTGGCGGAGTTTGGCATCGGCAAACACACAATCTGGTTGCCGGCCTCAGCCATGCTCGCCCGCACCACAGGCGGCGCCGCCTCCGGTACGCTGGAGCTTGCCACCAACAAAGTCATGCTGCGCACGCTCGACTTCGACGCGACACTCGTTGAGTACGCGCAAGTCAGCGTGCAAATGCCCAAGGGCTGGAACGAAGGCACCTTGAGCGCCATCTTCGTCTGGTCGCACGCCGCCGCGGTCTCGAATTTCAACGTCGTCTGGGCCATCAGAGGCGTCGCGGTCTCCGACGATGATGCACTGGATGCAAGCTTCGGCAGCACCGCGCAAATAACCGACACTGGCGGCACCGCCAGCGATCTTTACCGCTCGCCCGAAACCGGGCCGCTGACACTTGCAGGGACACCGTCGGAAAGCGACGTTGCCATCCTCGAGATTTTCCGCCTGGCAACCGACGCCGCCGACACGCTCGCCATCGACGCCAGGCTGCACGGTGTCGCGTTGTTCTACGCGACCAACGCCAACACGGACACGTAAGGCCCATGCTGCACCTCACCCAGCTCTCGGGCTTTGCTTCCCACAGCGCCGCCGCAGACGTAACGCCGGACCCCATCACCATTCCCAACATCGCCGACGCAGGTTTTGTCGCCTCGGCGCAAATAAATACCGTCACCATCACCGGCATCGACGCCAGCGTTACCTTGCGCTTGACGTTGAGCGCGGCGATGTCCCCGCAACGCACCGTCGACGCCTGGCGCGATGGCACGCTCGCCGGTCAAGGTACGGCCGGCAGCACCATCGACGTCACACTGACCAACACGCAAACCCTGCACTACACATTCACCAACGCCACCGATCTCACGACGTGGTCCGGCACCGCAACCCTCACCAACCTCACAGACGCGAACACCGTCCTCGCCAGCTTCACCTTCAACCTCCAGGACACCGGCAGCGGCGGCGGGGGAGGCGGCGGAGGCGGCGGCGAGCCGCCGTAAATCAAAAGAATTCCACACGAAGGCACAAAGAGACGAAGACGCAAAGAAGAAAAATAAAGGCGCGCTAGCGCGCCAATACATTCGTTCCATGGGCACATTCGCCTTCGACATGTCCCCGTGACTGACTTTTCTTCTTCGTGCCTTCGGCTCTTCGCGCCTTCGTGTGCCCCCTTTTTCAACCGCTCAAACAAGGAGAGCACAGTGAAACTCAACGACCAAAGCCTCAAGAAACTCCAGGGCATCCATCCTGACCTCAGACGCGTCGTCATGCGCGCCGCAGAGCATACGCCCATCGATTTCATCGTCACCGAAGGCGTGCGCACCATGCGCCGTCAGCGCGAATTGGTGGAATCGGGCGCCTCGCAAACCTTCAACTCGCGCCATCTCACCGGCCACGCCATCGACTTCGCCCCCGTCATCGGCGGCGAGATCACCTGGAAGTGGCCACCCTTCCGCGCCATCGCCCGCAACTTCAAGGAGGCAGCGCAAGAACTCGGCATCGCCATCGCCTGGGGCGGCGACTGGCGCGACTTCAAGGACGGCCCCCACATCGAACTCGACAGAAGGGTCTACCGCTCATGATCCTGGAAAAATTCTTCGGCCCTGCAACGGCGGTCTATCTGGCGAGTGCCAGCATTGCAGCCCTCTGGTGGGCCTCCGACCTGTCGCGCCGGGTGCAAACCATCGAACACTCGACGGTCACCGGCGAGCGCCTCGCGCGTCTGGAAACCGAAGTCCACGCCCTCGCGCAAGGCACCCACGAACTCAAACTCTCCGTCAACGAACTCGCCCGCGAGCTCGGAAAAAAATAAACACATTTCATTCCGCCGCACAAAGACCCGCGCAGCCACTTCCCCCGCAAGCGTGGGCAGACAGAAAATCTAGTGTCTTCCTCCGTTTACGGGGGAAGTCCCTGCGCCCACCGAAGCCACTTGGCGAAGGCGGGCTGCAGGGGATGGGGGTCTCTCCGCCGCACTATGTCCCCTCACAACTCTCTCAACAAGGAAACCACATGAACAACACCAAAGTCTGGTGGCAGTCGAAAACTGTCTGGGCCTCGATCGTGGCCGTGCTCGCGGGCATCGCCACACTCGCAGGCATCAACCTCGACGCCACACTGCAAGACGAACTCGTCGAACTCATCACCGGCACAGCAAACCTCGCAGCAGGCGCCACCGCCTGGTACGGCCGCGCCAAGGCGCAAACCACACTCACCTGGAGACAACCATGAAAACCGTCTTGCAAGTCTTGCTCGCGGCCTGCGCCGTAACACTCCTCACCGCCTGCGCGCTGCTGCAACCCCTCGACGACGACGCCCGCCGCAGCGCCAAGCTCGCCCTCACCGCCTATGAAGCAACCCAGCAAGCGATCCTCATCTACGGCCGCGTGCCCGACTGCGAGCCCGACCGGCCGCCACTCTGCAAAGACCCCGCGCTCTGGCGAAAACTCAAGGCGGCAGACGCCACGGCCACAAGCGCAATCGCCACCGGCGCCGATGTCGTCACAGCGATCACAGCCGTCAACACCCTGCTCAAACACGTCCTCACAAATATGGGGACACCAAAACCATGACCGCCACCCACGTCATAGCGCTCCTGCACGAAATCCTCGCAACCCTGCCGCTTGCCATCACGACGGGCGGACAGCTGATGTCTCTGATCAACGAAACCTACAAGTCGCTAAACGAAACCATCACCGGCAGCGACATCACAGACGCTGAATTGGCGGAACTCATCGAACGCATCGTCGCCAACAGCACAGCGATCCAGGCAATCAAATAGCGCCAGCGCCAGCGTCCCCTCATCAGTCCCGCCGAAGTGGCGGGCCAGCTTCTCCCAAAGGGAGAAGCGCTTCCTTTTTTCTAGCCCTTCGCCTGCTTGCGGGAGAAGGTGGCGCGGGCCGCACCTTCGCGGTCCGTGACGGATGAGGGACTTCGCGCGCACCGCTGTGAGGGTGTTGCGCGAACAGGACAAAGCGGACACTGGTTCTGGGACAGTGTGTCCTGTTTTTTTCCGGCTCGTTTCCGCCCGATTTTCAGAAGATTGGGACAGCCACTCCGGCAAAAGCCGTGAAAAATGGTGCCGGATGTCGGAATCGAACTGACGACCTACCGCTTACAAGGCGGTTGCTCTACCCCTGAGCTAATCCGGCGACGGCGAAGGGTTAGCCCAAGCCCGCGCCCGACGCAATTCCCCACTTTTGACCTTGTATCGGCCCATCCCCGCGTTAACGCAGCGCGGCAACCTTCCCGTCGCGCGAGCTGGGCGAGCGGCGCTCCCCTTCGGATTTTTTCCAGCCCTCTTCGGTATGAATGACCACGTCCCCCCATCCCCTGCAGCAGTAAGTACTGCGCAGGGACTTGCCCCCGCAAGCGGGGGAAGATGAAAAACACTGCTGTCTGCCCCCGCTTGCGGGGGAAGTGGCTGCGCCGCGTTAGCGGCTGCAGACTATGGGGGGCTTCATGACGGCGCCACGTCCACCGGCGTGCGGTGCAGAAACGTAATCTTGTCCGGTCCCACCACGCCGCCCGAGACGATCATCGCCATCGCCTGATCGGCGGTCATGTCGATGGGGATGACGTTGGCGGTGGGCACGATCTCCAGATAGCCCGACGTCGGATTGGGCGCCGTCGGCACGAACACGGCGGTCAATTCCTGTCCGGTTGTCGTCTCGTGAAAGGTGCGCATCGCAAAGCCGATCGCCCTCATGTCGGCATTGGGAAAATCGACCAGCACCACGCGCTGAACATTGTCTTGCTTGGTCTGCAGCGCCGAGATGACTTTCTTCGTCGACGAATAGATCATGTGCACGAACGGCACCTTGGTCAGCATGTTCTCGAACGCGTCCAGCAATTGCTGCCCGATCACGCGCGAGGCCAGCGTTCCCACGACATAAATGACGCCCAGCGTAAAAATCGTACCGATCACATAAAGAAAAATCTCGCTCGTCAGCACATAGGCAACGGTCGCGGGCAGAAACGGCCCGACCGTGTCAGCGGTCCAGCCCACCCACGGGCTGCCAAAATAAGACAGCGCATCGATGATGAGTTTGAGAACCACCCAGACCGCCGCCAGGGGCAGCAAGGTCAGGATTCCCGCAATGAATTTTTGTTGGAAGTGCAATCGAGGCGCTCCTGCGGTTTTTTGCCGGACCCATGTACACAAAAGAGTGAGTCGGCTGTCACTGGCAGGCTAAGCGCCTGATTTCACTATCGCAAACAGCAGGAATCCGCAGATTGCGCGATTTCCGCGCGGATTGACCGGAGACCCTTTGCTTCTAAAGAAGGGGATCGTGTAGATTTGTGGTGAAAAATAAGTTTGGTGGGAAGTATTCATGCCGTTTCGCGAAGGAATTATAGCAGCCTTGGCCGTAGCAGTCCTGTGGGCAGGACAGGCGTCTGCCGCATTGGCGCAGTCGGTCGACCTGTGGACAGTGACAAATGTCGCGGTCGATGCATCGGCCGCAAGCCCCTCTGCTGCAAAGGAAGCGGCCTTGGCCAAGGGCCGTCAAAAGGCCTGGAAAGAAGTGTATCACCGTCTCACACCGGCAACTGAATGGTCGCGTCAAGCGCCGATGACAGATCTCGAACTCGAACCGATGGTCAAAAGCTTCGACATCTCGGGCGAGAAACACTCCAGCACCCGCTATCTGGCTGTGGTCACCTACGTATTTGACGCCGCCAGCGTGCGCACAGCGCTCCGCCGCACTGGCGTTCAATACAGCGAGTCCACCGCCAAGCCCGTGCTTGTCATCGCTTTGAACGGAGGCGCCTGGCAACCCGAGTCCGCATGGGGACACGCCTGGGCGGCACAAGCCCGGCGCGGACGTTTGGTTCCCGTTGCCGTGCCGGAGGGCGACGTTCAAGACATCACTACGCTCGCCGCCGTCTCGTCGGCGGCCGGCTGGGACATCGTCAAGCCGTTGGCTGACAAATACGGTGCGGGCTCTGTATTGCTGGCAGCAGCCGGCAAAAGCGCGACCGGCATGCAAGTCAACATGACCCATATCAAGCCGGACGGCCGCACCCCGCGCTCCGGGGCCTTCGCCCGCCAAGGCACAGAGGACGACACGGCCCTGGCGGCGCGCGCCGC
>JAWXBO010000058.1:0-15737 GCA_034440175.1 Alphaproteobacteria bacterium | reverse complement strand
TAGAAGCTCTGCGTCTCGCCCTTTTCGTAATGCGCGTCCTTCCAGTCATTTGAGAATTTTGCAGCGCGAGCGCGAACTTCATTTGTGTTCAGCACTTATAGGATCTCCGAGAATGCGAGGTGCAATTGGCAGTCAAAGTGCTCAGTCCTGCTGTTTTTCCTCAGCAAAGCGTAAGACGCCGATCAGGGTTTGATCGGGGCGCTGAGAGAAAGTGCGAAATGACGCCATTACCAGAAACTCGAAGAATCGCATCCGCCGCGCGCTGACCCTTGTTAGATTCCAGTTGGAGTTCGGCATAGATCAGAGTGTTGGTGTCCAACGCGACGCGTGTCATAATGTGTTATCACCATACAAATCGTCTTCTGTAATCGTCCAAACGCGAAACCCAGTCACTCGCTTTGTCCTCAAACTCTGTTTGAGGGTCTCATATGCCGATTGCCAATCGCTAGAACGGTCACTCGATTGCGGTGATATCCTGGCGACGGGCGTGCCGTTCTTAGTGATTATAATCGTCTCGCCATGCTCGGCCGCAGCGATCACTTGAGAGAAATTCTGGTTCGCTTCCCGGACAGTCATATCTCGCATACTTCACCCATGCTCTACGTTACAACACAACGCATTTTGCAGCATCCTGCAAGGGTGCAGTGTTGGCCTACTCATCGCCGCCAATACGCCACCCCCGCCGCCACGATACACAGCGCCCCCCCGATCGCCAGCGTGTCCGGCGCCCCGATCTGGTGTGACACCCAACCTGCCATCAGCGCGCTCAGCGGCATCATGCCAATAAACGCCATCACGTAATAGGCCATCACGCGGCCGCGCATCTCATCGGCGATTGAACCCTGGATCAGCGTGTTCGTCGCAATCCCCATCGCCATCATGCAGAAGCCGGCAGGCACCAACAACAGCCACGACAGCCACAATATTTCCGACTGTGAAAACACCATCAGCGACAGCCCAAACCCTGCCGACGCGAAAAAAGGCACCCGCACCAGGGTCTCCCTCGGCATTCGCGAAACGCTGAGCGCTCCCATCAGCGCGCCCGCACCAATGCCTGCCATCAGATACCCAAACAAATCCGAACTGCCATGCAGCACATCGCGCGCAAACACAGGCATCAGCGTCACGTAACACGTGCCGAACAGACTCGAACTCGCGAGCAGCGCTAACAACGTGCGCGTTTCCCGATGCGTTGTGACGTAGACAAAACCATCGCGCAGATCGTTCAACGGATGGCTGGGCTCGCGCGGCGGCTGCCGCTCGATCCGCATCATCGAAAGGCTGGCAAGCACCGCGAGATACGAGACACCATTCAGCGCCACGCACCAGCCTTCGCCTACCGCTGCCACCAGCAGGCCTGCTACCGCCGGACCCACCAGCCGCGCCGCATTGAACATGATGGAGTTGAGCGCAATCGCGCGCGGCAGGTCCGCACGTCCAACCATCTCGATCGTGAAAGACTGGCGTGTCGGCACGTCAAAGGCGTTCGCGCAACCCGATACCAGCGCCAGCACAATGATATGCCAGACTTCGACCGCACCGCTCAGTGTCAACGCCGCAAGCGTACACGCACTCACCATCATCGCAATCTGGGTGACGAACAAGATCCGCCGCCGGTCGAGCCGGTCCGCAACAACGCCCGCAAGTGGCGTGATCAGCAACATCGGCGCCTGGCCAACGAACCCAACGAGACCGAGCAGAAACGCCGAGTCCGTCAGCCGGTAAATCAGCCACGATTGCGCAATCGCCTGCATCCAGAAGCCGATCAGCGAAATCGACTGCCCCACGAAGAACAGCCGGTAGTTCCTGTGGCGGAAGGCGCTCAGAAGCGCGCCGTGTGCGGCTACGTCGGGGGCGTGTCTCAGCGTTTGGCCAGCAAATCGCGGATCTCGGTCAACAACCTTACATCCGCCGTTGGCGTTGGATCCACGACCGTTACCGGTTGCGGCGTACGTTTGAGCCTGTTGATGGCTTTGATGGCCAGGAACAGCACAAACGCTATAATTGCGAAGTTGATCACTGCCGTCACAAACTTGCCCCAAGCCAGTACGGCGCCCTGCTTTTTGGCTTCTTCAAGCACCGTCGCCGTAACGGCGTCGTTCAACCCCAGAAAGTAATTAGAGAAATCAACGCTGCCGAGTGCACCGATCAAGGGCATAATCATGTCGCCGACCAGCGAAGAGACAATCGTCCCGAATGCGCCTCCTATAATGACGCCGACCGCCAGATCGACCACGTTGCCCTTGAGGGCAAATTCCTTGAATTCGTTTAGCATCTGTAATGCACCCTCGATGTTTGCCGCCGCCGCGATTCGCCGCATGCCAGGCACACAATATCACCCCAAAACTCAGGCGTCCCTTTCAAGCTACTTGCAATCATCCGGGCACAGATGCTTTTAAGTTGCCCATCGTTATTCACAGGAAAGCCCCATGACATTGTCACCCGCACCGTTGTTCCAGACCTTCAAGCTCAAAAACCTGACGCTTCCCAACCGCATCGTCATGGCGCCGATGACGCGTTCGAAAAGCCCCAACCAAATTCCGGGCGAAGACGTCGCCGCCTATTATGGCAGGCGCGCCGAAGGTGGCGTCGGCCTGATCATCACCGAAGGTGTTGCCCCTGATCATCCTGTCGCCCTCAACGATGACAACGTCCCCAATTTCCACGGTGACGCACTCGATGGCTGGGCTAAGGTTCTGAAAACCGTCAAAGCCGAAGGTGGCTTCATCATGCCCCAGCTCTGGCACACCGGCCTGATGCGCAAGCAGGGCGCAGGCCCCAACAAACATTTGCCCGGCGTCGGCCCCTCCGGCCTGTTCAAACCCGGCAAGAAAGTCACCGAACCGATGACGGCCGCCGACATCGATGCAGCCATCGCAGGCTACGCCACCAGCGCCAGACATGCCGAAGAACTCGGCTTCGACGGCGTCGAGCTTCACGGCGCCCATGGTTACCTCATCGACCAGTTCTTCTGGGAAGGCACCAATGAACGCCCTGACGAATATGGAGGGGACATGATAAAGCGCACAAAATTCGCCGTCGAAGTCATTCGCGCCGTCCGCGCCGCCGTCAGCAAAGACTTCCCTGTGCTCTTGCGCTGGTCGCAATGGAAACAGCAGGACTACAACGTCAAACTGGCACCAACACCTCAAGCCCTGGAAAAATTCCTGGAACCCTTGGTGAAGGCGGGCGTCGACTGCCTGCACTGCTCGACCCGCAAATTCTGGGAACCGGAATTCGAAGGCTCCGATCTCAACGTCGCTGGCTGGACCAAAAAGATCACGGGCCTGCCTACCATCACCGTGGGCTCCGTCGGCCTCAACGAAGAGTTTATCGCCGCCTATCGTGGCGTGCCAGCAGGCCCCGCTTCGCTCGATCGCCTGATTGAAATGTTGACACGTGGCGATTTCGATCTCGTCGCCGTAGGCCGCGCCCTCATCGTCAATCCCAATTGGCCCGAACTGATCAAAGCCGGAAAAATGGACGAACTCAAGCCCTTCACGCTGGAGGCATTGCCGGTCTTGCATTGAAAAACTATTTCACCGCAAAGGCGCGAAGGGCGCGAAGACTCAATGATTGCTTCGCGCCTTCGCGGTGATTTTTTTTACAGAACATGCGCTGCGCCAATTGCAGCAGCACTAATCCCGTCCCCCATCACTCCCGCCCCTTCGTGTCCAGCCAGACCTTTAGCCGGTCGAGCTGGTGCGCGAGACCTTCCATCTCGCTGTCTTCCCAACCGGAGAACACCTCGGCAAACCGCGGCACGAAGGCCGCAATTGCGCGCGCCTGAATTTCAAGCCCCTTGGGCGTAATCGTCAGCAACTTCGACCGCCCATCACCCGGCGCCGGATCGGCGCGCAGGAATTTGCGCGCGATCATTTTCTGGATCGTCTTGCTGACCCCCGGCTGCGGCTGCTGCATCGCCGAAGCAACACTGCCCACCGTCTTGGTTTCCTGAGGCTGGTGACTAAAGTGATTGAGGATGATGAACTGCGGGAACGGCAGCTTCAATTCGCCGAGCGTGCGCGAGGCCCGTGCCGTCGCCAGCTGGTTGATGATGCCGATCCAGTTAAATATCCGCCACCCCAATAGAGCCTGAGACTCAGTGATCTTAGCCATGCGTTGATGGCGTCACGTGCGGAGGATGGCGTCAAGAGGCCGCCGCGGTGCAGGATCGATTTGTGCTGCATGACCCATTCGGAAGAACATCTGCACGGTATCACTGTCCGGCAAACCGAGTGCTCGCTTGTGTTCGGCAAGGAGGCTGAGCATCTCTTTGTACTCCTGCAACGCCTGACTGAGCGGCTGCATAGAAAGGCCAAGCCCCGCTGCACAAAGGTTGGCCCGCACATAAGCGGCACCGGCAGCAAGCTGCGCTCGACGATCATTGGTCTTTGTCACAATCCATCCAAACGCCGGTGTGCTGGCCAGAGGAGCGTCGATAATCGGAAAGGCCTGGTCGCGCATGAATTTATCACCCTGAAGCCCGTGTTGCCGCGAGAAAAGACCCAGCGCATTCAGCCACCAAAACAATGGTCCGTGAAAAGACAGTCCGTCACGATGCTTGAGAATCTCAATTCCCGTCACGCGATAAACTTTAACGCTCTCGTAGTAGGTCGCATCGGTCTTGATCTCGATGTCCCAGGCGCGTTTAGCGATAGCGCGCAGTCTTGCAAGCTGGCCGGCTTCATTGGTCCAGCCGAATTGCACCGGGTACTGAGACACAGACGTTTGAATGGCTGATGCTTCGCCAGCCGTCACAACTGCCCCGTCATAAGCATCGCGGTTCGTCCGCCGTTTCAGTATGTGCGCAAACAGTGGGTCACGAGCCACGTCTGGGTCAGCGGCAAAGACAACGCGGCACACCGGTTGATCTCCTACCGCCAACTCCGGCCAGTCGCCTTGAGGAAAGGCATGACTGTCGGCCCGAAAGCCTTGCTCTGCCGCCGCCATTCGCAGCAATTCCAGGAAAGCGCCGCATCCAATCGTGATTTGTCGCGAGTAGGGATCGGTTTCGGGCAACAACCGCGTTCGATCGCAGATAAATGTGATCGCATTCGGTTCACGCAGATCGACGATCCAGGGCTGCATATTATGCGGGTTCGGCGCAAGCAACGCGTACGACAATGCGCGCACGCGTGGATCGCGAATGTTCAGTCCGGGACCCTTCCAGGCGGCAATGGCCGCATCCGGCATCGGATCGCACTGGGTGAGACCAACACCACCCGCCGCCAAAATAACCGCAGAGGTACCCACGACGCGAAGAAAAGCTCGACGAGATGTCATTGCCTTCTCCTATCCCAACGTGGGCACAACAAGGCCCACCATTGCCAAAACCATGGCCGCCGCCGACAAGATATAAAACTTCGGCCCCACGCCATCGGCTTGCGTGCGCGCCAAAGAAATACCGCACATCAACAGCCACCCCAGCCACGCAGCCGATGCTGGTGCGGACAGAAACCCGATCGCTTCGAACGGACCGCCCAATTGCTCGAAGGCGCTGACCACGATCAGTACCCCCAGCACAAAACCAACAGCCCCGTAAGGCCACGCGAACAACTGACCGCGAAACATCGCGGCACTGATCAGCATCGTCCACAGCCCTTGGCTCAAGAATCCCAAATGCTCGCCTACCACCATACCGGCGTAGCGATTGAGCAAACCCTCAAGCAACGCCACCACGCCGCGCATCTCGTCCGTCGGCGCCGATGCCATCTGCTCGGCCAGAAAAGGCACCGCGATCGGCCAGCGCATGAACCCCATCATCTGGAACGCGCCCGCCAACACACCTGCGACAAGTGCCGCCACCAGCAAGGTGCTGCCGGGGCGCGCAAAGCTCTGATGAAACAACACCGCCAGCACGATTTGAGTCAGACCCGAGAGGCCCATCATATAATAGGCGGGCACAATCAGGTCTTGATTTTTCTGAAACAGCGCCAACCGCTCTTGCGAGGAGGCGCGCAAAATCTCGGGGAACGAGAATTGGTCGGCCAAAATCAAAAACCCAGCCAACAAAAGCCCAACATGAAAAAGGCAAACGATGAATGCCGTACCGTATTCGCGAGTTTTATCCACGACCTCACTCCTATATTCCAAGGAATGCAATAAACATTCCATAGCATATAGTCAAGCCTCCGTAAAATCAGCCCGTTTCCGGCCCGCCTTGCGAGCGGCGGCCTGTGGCGCTAAACCCTTGCCCCATGAGCTCAAAAGACTGGATCGGCTATCAGGCCCTTGTCGACCGTGCCTTCCGTACCGTGGTGCGCGAGGCGCTGCAGCACGTCGCCAAAGGCGGCATGATGGGCAACCACCATTTCTACATCAATTATGACACCCAGGCCCCCGGCGTGGTGATCTCCGACGCCCTGCGCAGCCAGCACCCCGTAGATCTGACAATCGTCATCCAGAACCAGTTCTGGGATCTGAAAATCTTCGATGACGCTTTCGAAGTCGGCCTCAGCTTCAACAAAATGCCCGAAGTTCTTCGCATACCATTCGCAGCCATCAAACAATTCAGTGACCCTTCGCAGAAATTTGGCTTTCAGTTTCAGACTGGCACGGCGTTGGCACCGGCAACAAAACCAGCGCCACCGCCCCCTAAACCCGATCCTGAAACACCCCCCGGCCCCAAAGACCCCACGGTCGTCAGCCTCGACCGCTTCCGCAAGAAATAAACATGACCACCCGCACAGAAACCGACACGTTTGGCCCCATCGAAGTTCTCGCGAACAAATACTGGGGCGCCCAGACCCAGCGCTCGCTCGAAAACTTTAAGATCAGCGGCGAGCGCATGCCGTTGTCGCTCATCCACGCCTTCGGCATCATCAAGAAAGCCGCCGCGATTGCAAACGTGGCGCTAAAAGACATGGACGCCAAAACTGGCGACGCGATCTGCAAAGCCGCCGATGAAGTCATAGCCGGGAAACTTGACGATCATTTTCCGCTCGTAGTTTGGCAAACCGGCTCCGGCACCCAGACCAACATGAACGTCAACGAGGTAATCTCCAACCGCGCCATCGAAATGCTGGGCGGCGAAATGGGAACCAAAAAACCCGTCCACCCCAACGACCACGTCAATCGCGGCCAATCCTCGAACGACTGTTTCCCCACCGCCATGCACATCGCAACGGTGCTGGAAATCCATCGCCGCCTGATGCCGGGCCTGCGCCGCCTACACGGCGCATTGCTGACTAAAACTCACGACTTCGCCTCCATCATCAAAATCGGCCGCACCCATCTGCAAGACGCAACGCCCATCACCCTCGGCCAGGAATTTTCCGGTTACGCCCGACAGCTCGAACTCGGCATCGAACGCGTCGTCTCGGCCCTGCCCCGCCTCTATCCCCTGGCGCAAGGCGGCACCGCCGTCGGCACCGGCCTGAACGCTTTGCCGGGGTTCGCCGAACGCTTCGCCGACGAAACCTCCAAGATCACCGGCTATCCTTTCATCACCGCGGTAAACAAATTCGAAGCCCTGGCCGCGCACGATTCGTTGGTCGAATTCTCAGGCGTCCTCAACACGCTTGCAGCCTCGCTGTTCAAGATCGCCAACGACATTCGCTTGCTGGGCTCGGGCCCGCGCTCAGGCCTCGGCGAATTGATCCTGCCTGAAAACGAACCCGGCTCCTCGATCATGCCGGGCAAAGTCAACCCGACCCAGGCCGAAGCGCTCACCATGGCCTGCACTCAAGTCATGGGCAACCACGTCACCATCACCATTGCCGGCAGCCAGGGCCACATGGAGCTCAACGTCTTCAAGCCGGTGATGATCCACAACCTGCTGCAGTCCATCCGTCTCATCGGCGATGCCGCCGTCAGCTTCACCGATCATTGCGTGGCCGGCATCGAGCCCAACCGCAAACACATCGACGAACTCATGCGCCGCTCGCTCATGCTGGTGACCGCGCTCGCGCCGAAAGTCGGCTACGACAACGCCGCCAAGATCGCCAAGACCGCCCACAAGAACGGCACCACCTTGCGCGAAGAGGCGGTGAAAGCGGGCCTCATCACCGGCGAAGAGTTCGACCGCATCGTCCGCCCAGAGGACATGATCGGTCCCCATTGAAACGGTCTGTCACAATTTCGGGCCACAGAACCAGCGTCTCCCTCGAAGCGGAGTTTTGGGCGGCCCTCACCGCAATCGCAGAGCATGAAAAGCAGCCGCTTGCCCAACTGATCGACGGCATCGACAAGCGCCAGGGCCGGGGCAAAAATCTGTCAAGCGCACTGCGCATTTTTGTTCTGAAGCACTATCAAAAACAAAAGGCATGACATGGGCGACGTTGTAAACCTGAACCAGAAACGAAAAGCGCGCGCCAAAACCGCCGCTGAAAATACCGCCGCCAACAATCGCGTCAAACACGGCACACCGAAAATTTTGCGCAAGCAAACGCAAGCCGAAAGAAAAAAGGCCGAACGCAACATCGACGGCAAACACCTCGGCAAATCAGATGAGTAAGGGCCCCTATAGTGGCCTGAAAATCGTCGACTGCACGCGCGTCCTGGCAGGCCCTTACTGCACCATGATGCTGGCCGACCAGGGCGCCACCGTCGTAAAGGTTGAAATCCCCGGCTACGGCGATGACTCGCGCCACATTGGCCCCTTCATCAAGGGCAAGTCCGCCTATTACATCTCCGTCAATCGCGGCAAGCATTCCATCGCCCTTGACCTCAAAGCGCCCGACGACCGCGCGGTCTTCGAACGCCTGCTGGCCGAAGCCGACATTCTGATCGAGAACTACCGCGGCGGCACGATGGAAAAACTCGGCTACGGCTGGCCCAGCCTGCACACCCGCTACCCCAATCTCATTTACTGCGCCATCAGCGGCTTTGGCCACACAGGGCCCTACGCCGACCGCCCCGCCTACGACATCGTCGTCCAGGGCATGGGCGGCATGATGAGCCTGACCGGCCACCCGGGCACCCCACCAACCCGCGTCGGCACCTCAATCGGGGACATAACAGCGGGCCTCTTTGCCATGTCGGCCATCGGCGCCGCGCTCTATCACCGCGAGCGCACCGGCGAAGCGCAGATGATCGACATCGCCATGCTCGACTGTCAGGTCGCCCTGCTGGAAAATGCCATCGCCCGAACCATCGCCACCGGCAAACCACCCGGCCCGCTGGGCTCCCGCCACCCCTCAATCACACCCTTTGCCGCCTTTGAAACAGGCGACCAGCACATCATCATCGCCGCTGGCAACGATCAACTGTTCGCAAAACTCTGCGAAGCCATCGGCGCCCCGGCGCTGACCAGGGACGCGCGCTATGAAACCAACGACAAGCGCAACCTGCATCACGCCGAGCTCGCGCAAGACCTGGAACGCGTTCTCAAAACCAAACCCGCTGCCTACTGGATCACGGCCATCGAACTAGCGGGCGTACCCTGCGGCCCCATCAACAACGTCGCCCAGGTCATGGCCGACCCGCACATCCAGTCCCGCAACATGATTGTATCCGTCGAAGACCCCGACATCGGAACGCTGCAACTGGCAGGCAACCCGATGAAACTATCCGCCTTCCCAGACGCAAAAACCCGCTCACCAGCGCAGAAGCTGGATGAGCGGGGACATGATATTCGCCAAAAAGGCTTTGCGGCTATTAGGAGCTAAGCGTCAATTCATCATGCCGGCGAAATGATAGCTGAATGTCAGCTCAATCGTGTCCAGGTCCGGCTCAATGCCGATGTCGTAACCATTCAAGGCGGCTCTGAAACTGACGCGTTCCTCATCCAAGGAGTAATGCCGCCATTCAAAACCCATTGTCGTTCTATCGCCAGTCATAAAGGTGGCGCCGAGCCCATAGGTAAATCCCGAAAAATCGACGCCGTGGCTTTCCGCAGTGGACGTGGCCGCAACCGTGAAATCGATTGAAGAATCGCCCTCCATCCACGCCCAACCTGCGGTCGCATAGAGCAAAGTGCTTTGCCAGGCCAGCCACCCGCCACGCGCGCGCAATGTAACAATCGAGTCCAGGTTCAGCGTGTTGCGGTCATCACTACCACCCGTTCCGTTGTCGGAACCCGACACGTCAATGAAATTGTAGTCCACGATGCCGCCAAAGACGAAATTGTTGGACTGATGATTATAACCCGCATGAACACCACCTTGCAGAGCGCTCAGCTTGTAGTCGCCTCGCGGGAGCGAAAGCGCCCCGCCGTTCGTAGCGCTTTGCGCCGAGTCCGCGTCGCCAAATGTATCGCCAATCTGCACCCCGGCGAAGAACCCCTGAAATCCCTCAGCCGACGCCGGGCCTGCGGCTCCAGCTATCGCGAGCGCTCCAAATGATATGGCTGCCAACTTTCTCATGAAATTCCACTCCCTTCACGCGTCCGATTTCTGAAAGCCATCGTCACCGATCATGGTTAACCAGCTATGCACTCACGATCACTAGCGCATAGATATAGCTATAGACATGGGCAACTAAGACTATATCTAGGGACGCGGCCTTTCAGCCTACAAATTCGACGTAGAAAACCAACGTCCTGTTACGCCAAAAGCACAATACGCACCGTGGATACGGCAACAGCGCACAGCCTTCGCTCCCGCCCAACCATGCTAGTCATTAAGTGAATCATGACCCAAACCTCCCTCGCCCCAACGCCAGCTATCGCAGAACCGGACTATTTGCGTGGCCTCAACGAGGCCCAGCGTGAAGCCGTGCTCGCAACCGATGGCCCAGTGCTGGTGCTGGCCGGCGCCGGCACCGGCAAAACGCGGGTCCTCACCACGCGCCTCGCCCACCTCATCGCCTCGCGCAAAGCCTGGCCCAGCCAGATCCTCTCGGTCACCTTCACCAACAAAGCCGCGCGCGAGATGATCCATCGCACCGGCGCCGTCATCGGCGGTGTGGTCGAGGGCATGCCCTGGCTCGGCACCTTTCACTCGATCTGCGCCAAGCTGCTGCGCCGTCACGCCGAGCTTGTGGGTCTCAAACCCAACTTTTCCATCCTCGACCAGGACGATCAGCTCCGCCTGATCAAGCAAGTCATCGAGGCCGCGCGCATCGACGACAAGCGCTGGCCCGCCCGCCACCTCGCCTCGCTGATCGACTCCTGGAAAAACCGCGCGATGACACCCAAAGATGTCCCCGCCGGAGAATCTTTCGCCTATGGCAACGGCAAGGGCGCCGAACTCTACGAGGCCTATCAGCAACGTCTGAAGGCTCTCAACGCCGCCGACTTCGGCGATCTGCTGCTCGACGTCATCACCATCCTGCGCACCCACCCGGAAGTGCTCGCCGACTACCAGCATCGCTTCGCCTATATTCTGGTCGACGAATACCAGGATACCAATGTCGCGCAATATCTCTGGCTGCGCCTGTTGGCCGGAACCAGGCGAAACATCTGCTGCGTCGGCGACGACGATCAATCCATCTACGGCTGGCGCGGCGCCGAGGTCGATAACATATTGCGCTTCGAGAAAGACTTTCCCGGCGCCAAACTCATCCGCCTTGAACGCAACTATCGCTCGACCCCTCATATTCTGGCCGCCGCTTCGGGCCTCATCGCCGCCAACAAAAGCCGCCTCGGCAAAACGCTGTGGACCGAACTGCCGCAAGGCGAGCGCGTCTCGGTGCGCGGCGTCTGGGACGCCGAGGAAGAAGCCCGCACCATTGCCGGCGACATCGAACAGGTCTCGCGCAATCGCGGCAAGCTCAGCGACATCGCCATCCTCGTACGTGCGTCGTTCCAGATGCGCAGCTTCGAAGAACGCTTCGTGCAGTTGGGCATTCCCTACCGCGTCGTCGGCGGCCCGCGCTTTTATGAGCGTCAGGAAATTCGCGACGCCCTCGCCTATCTGCGCGTCATCGCCCAACCCGACGATGATCTCGCCTTCGAGCGCATCTTCAACAAACCCAAACGCGGCCTCGGCGATTCGGCTCTGCAAGCCGTGCACAAAATGGCTCGCGCCCTCAACAAGCCGCTGCTGCCGGCAACACAAGCCCTGATCGAAACCGATGAGGTTCCCGCCCGCGCCCGCAGCGCCCTTCGCCAACTCGTGCAGCAATTCGCCCGCTGGACAGACCAGGCCTCCGCGCTCAGCCACATGGAACTCGCCGAAATCGTCCTCGACGAAAGCGGCTACACCGCCATGTGGCAAACCGATCGCTCAGCCGAAGCGCCCGGCCGCTTGGAGAACCTGAAAGAACTCGTGCGCTCGATGGAAGATTTTGATTCACTCGGCAGCTTCCTCGAGCACGTCTCGCTGGTGATGGAGATCGAACAATCCGACAGCATCGATAAGGTCACCATCATGACCCTGCACGGCGCCAAAGGCCTCGAATTCCCAACCGTATTCCTGCCCGGCTGGGAAGACGGCTTGTTCCCCAGCCAACGCACGCTCGACGAAAGCGGATTGCAAGGCCTCGAAGAAGAACGCCGCCTCGCCTATGTCGGCCTGACGCGCGCCAAAGAACGCGCCAAGATTTCTTTCGCTGCCAATCGCCGCGTCCACGGCATGTGGCAAAGCGCGATGCCGTCGCGCTTCATCGCCGAACTACCACCGCAGGCCATCGTCATCGAAAGCGAAGCAGGCCTCCCCTACGGCAACTCCAACCTCTCCGCCGCCCCAAGTTTCGACAGCACCTATTCCTCACCCGGCTGGCAACGCGCCCAAAACCGCCGCGGCGAAACCTTCGGCAATCGCCCCGCCATCGAAGCGCAAGCCGAACTCGTCGCAACCTCAGATCCCGATGCCGCCACATATCAACGCGGCGAACGCGTCTTCCACCAAAAATTCGGCTACGGCAACGTCACCGCAATCGACGGCAACAAACTGACGGTGAAGTTTGAGAAGGCCGGCGAAAAGCGAGTGATCTCAAACTTCGTCGCGAGAGCCTAAACCTCAATGACCGTCTGCTGGAAAGCCCGCGCCGTCCTGCCCAAACTCGACGCGCATGCCTTGAGCGACGCACTCGAACAGCTAGACCCCTCCCCCGTCGTCTCCGCCTTCGAACTCGGCGAGCGCGGCTTGTGGGAAGTCGAAGCCTTCTTCGCCACCCCACCTGACGAAAACGAACTCTTGCGCCAGTTCGGCGTACCGATGCGCGTGATACCGATCCAAGACGAGAACTGGATTGCCCGCGCCCTCGAAGGCTTACCGCCGGTGCGCACCAACCGCTTCTTCATCTACGGCGATCACGATTCAAGCACTGTCCCCGCAAATGCAATCGGCCTCAAAATTGAAGCCTCCTACGCCTTCGGCACCGGCCACCACGGCACCACGCGAGGCTGCCTTTTGGCGTTCGAAGAACTCAACAAACGCCGCACGTTTCGCAACGCCCTCGACCTCGGTTGCGGCACCGGCGTCCTCGGCATGGCCTTCGCGAGATTAACCCGCCACCCCGTAGTCGCCACCGACATCGACCCCCTCGCCGCCGGCAAGTCACAGGAAAACGCTCGCCTCAATCGTGCCGCACCTCACATGCGCATCGCGACGGGCAACGGCTTCCGCGCCGCCCACATAAGCGAAGGTGCCCCCTACGACCTCATCTTCGCAAACATTCTAGCCGGCCCATTGATGAAACTCATGCCCGGCATCCGAAAGCACTTAGCACCCGGCGGCAACGCCGTCCTCTCCGGCCTCCTAGACGAACAAGCCCGCGGAATATGCGCCATGGCCAACGCCCAAGGCCTGCGGCTCGTCACGCGCAGCGCACTGGAAGGTTGGGTAACGTTGATTTTGGAAGGGTGAGTTGAACCTTATTTCTTAAACCGGCGCGAAGGTCGGCAACCGCTGAGATCGCGTATCAAACGTCAGCGTGCGCGAACATCCGGCACGGGGTATGACTGTGTAGTCTCTCGCGACGGCAGACGTGTTTATTGGAGCTATCTCTACATGGGACATGGTGCGCTGACATTAACAATCCAGAGCCATTGTCCCTGGCTATCGGAAGCCAACTAGAGTGCGATGAGGAATAACAGAAACCGGTTTCCATCCATCGCGCGAAAAACTAAAGGGACTAGAGCATGATGACGATTCGACGAAGCTTCATCACGCTCTAGAACATACGACCCGAGCTCGACAAGAATTTGCCGTTGCTTTGGATAAATTGCCGCCATACTGTCATGAAACGCGTTTCAACGGCGTCGGCATCCCAATTGAAACTTTCGCGGCTCAATGGCTGGCCTATGTCTTCCCCTGCCAACACTTCGCCATTGGCGTCGCCGCCAATAGCGCACGGCTCGGGGCCGATGTCGTTCGCTAGACTTTCATCGTCGTGGACTTGCACCACTTACTCCTCGCTAGCCTCCCGGCGCACTGACCCCAGCACTTCCCGTTTCGGAAGCTTTAGTTTCGTGATGCGTCCAAAGACAGCTTCAAGACAGTGATGGCGCCCCGGCAACGGGGACGCCGAACAGCGGCATCGGCTGACACGCAACAGCATTCTGTCCGTCGACAATCGCAAGTGCCGTCGTTAACGGCGCACAGTTCACATCGCGACGGGTGAACGTGCCTTGGCCTTCCATATCAATCGGCGGACCATCTGTATTCGAATGCTTCGACAGGCAAAATCGTCGCTTGGTCCAACCGTTTTTTTACTTCAACACCACCTTCCATCATGTCCAGCATATTGAAATAAACCCCAATGGCGTTGTTAATGCCATCAAGGCATGGCTTCGACTTGATCCAGTTTTGGGGGCTGAAAACGCGATTTGATTGTTGGGGAGCGTTTGTTGCTGTTTTCAGCGCCATATTCAGACTTTGGCCTGCAATTTTCACAATTTCCGAAATCATGTTTGCTTTTTTCGCAGCTTCCCAAGCCTTGCTTGGGCTTGCTACTAGACTGGATTGGTTGCTTGAAATCGCAAAACACATCGCTATCGCATAAAGATGGTGATACGGAGCATAAGCCTTCATCGCTAAAAGAGACTCATTCAAACCTAATGGGTTCGCTGCAACCCATGTGGCTTGAACCTCATTCATCCATGCGTTCAATGCGAAGATGTTTTCGGGCGGATAATCCTTGTTCTTGAACAGGGTTTCAAAATACTTATCGAATATCTTGGTTTCGCCGTATGACAATGTGGGGCGAAGTGTTTGCCAAGCGACAAGGTTCTTGGCATGAAAAGATAATTCAACGACGTGTTCTTTGTGCTTATCGGCGGGCGCTGTTTCGCCCCGCTTCGTGATGAAATAGCCTGTGGGGAATTTGAGTTCATACGCCTTCTTGATCGCCAGAACGCGCTTGTCATTGCTGCGCAAATCTCTTGCTTTCACCGCACTTTGCGAGTTCGTGAAGATTGAAATCTTGTCCGCCCGATCCCTTTGCGGGATTTCGTAAAACCGGAACAGAATAAAGGCGTCATCAACCTTCTTCACGGTTTCGCTGCACGACAGGATGGTGTTCAGCGATTGGCATCCGTTGACGATGCTCAAGCCCGACAATGACAATGTGTCGCCGTCCATTTGCATTTTGTTGCAAAGGGCTGTTACGCCGTTGTGGAAGAAAAAGAAGTCGCTTCGTTTATCGCCCGTGATCGAACTGCGTATGCCCTTGTTCACCGCATTGCTTGAACCAAGGCTTTGACGCACGTTCTTTTGAAACAGCGTACCGTCTTTGATCCCCGGAAGCTTAATGCACTCTTTCAGTGGAAGCGCTGCAATCAAGACCGGCGTTCCGGCGATTTCGTGATACATATGCTTCACGCCAGCGAGTGGAAGTTTGTATACCCTGAATCCGCGGTAATCCGAAAAACTTGTTGCGGCCCGCCGATTTTTGGATTCGTCTGGGGG
>JAWXBO010000057.1:0-21881 GCA_034440175.1 Alphaproteobacteria bacterium | reverse complement strand
GCAAGAGCACCACGCCGCCGTGCTGCCTTCGAAAGTGGCTCAGGCAGTCGACAACACCTTCATAGGCCGAACGCCCGTTATGAATAACGCCCCAAATGTCGCAAATCAGGACGTCATAGTGAGGCGCGAGCGCGCGGAGACCGTTGATGATGGGGAACTGGGGCATGGTGGCGCGAAGTGGCAGATCGCTGCTGCGGCGTCAACGAAATTACGCCGCGCGGCCGCCCGATACCGGCCGTGGACGCGAGGCCGGGCCTGGTTGGGGGACAGGTGCATTCGTGGGCAGACCATGGTCCATGATGACGTCACGAATGGGTTTGGCCTCGCCGAATAAAAAGCCCTGACCATAGTCGACGTGGAAATCAAGCACGCCTAGGACTTCACGCTCGTACTCGATGCGCTCGGCGATCAGGTTCAAGCCATAGCGCATGAGAAGCTGTTTGAGATCGGCCGGATGGATGCGGGCGGTGGCTGCATCGGGCTCGCCGAGCATGAGATGAGCCGGAACTTTGACGTAACGCACGCGCTTGGCGCGGGCCGCACCAAAATCGAAGTCCAGGGATTTCACCTTGTCGATCGAGAGCATGAAGCCCAGATCGGCAAGGTGCCCGATATTGGCATTTTCAACTGAGGTCAGGGTTTCAAACACCTCTTGGGAGATCTCAAACATCAACTGGCCTGCGAGTTCGCGATTCTTCTCCAGATAGGAGATGAACTGAGCGAAGAAGCCCCGGTCTTGCAGAGTCTCACGCGAGAGGTTGCAGAAGACGCCAATCTCCTTGTTGCGCTGGCTCCAGGTTTGCAACACCTGCACGCAGCGGAACAGCAGCATGTTGTCAATGACCGCCATCAGGCCCGCCGGCTCTGCGATCTTGATGTATTGCGAGGGCATGATGATCTTGCCGTCTTCGGTGCGCAGGCGTGACAGGGCTTCGTAAAATCTGACGCGGCGTTGCGGCAGGCTGACAATGGGCTGCATGTAAAGTTCGACGCGATTGTCCTCCAGCGCGCGGCGGATCGTATCGAGCATCGTGTCGCGCGGGGTGCCGGTGGGCGCTGGCGCGCGTTCCTGTGTGGTGGTGCGCTGCGGAACATCGTCAAAGGCCGGCTCTTCGCTTTGCGCCCTGTCGGCTATGCCGGATGCCAATCTGCGCACGAGAGATTCCAGGACCTTGACCTCTGTCACCACGCGGTCGTTGCGCGAGGCAATGCTATCGTCGACGTGTTGCTTGAGTTCCAGCAGCGCGCGCCTTGTAAGGTCAGAATCGACGCGCATGATTTCGTGACTTTTGCTCAAGTGCGTGAGGGCGGCTTCGGTGCGCGCGTTCTCGGCGATTTGCGCGAACAGCGTGTCGCAATAGGCGGCGGTAATGGTGACGAGTCCGATGATCAGCAATGCGCCCACAGCACTGGTGCCGCCAAGGCGATATAACACCGCCGCGACCACAATCCCTCCGATGAGCGCCACCCCGGGCACTACCATCTGATCGAGACGGGGCATTTTTCCATCCATAAGGCTAGTGATTCTGCCTATTGTCAGTGTCCGGCCTGAAGGGTTTATAAGATGTTAACCAGTGGAGAGCGGTTCCAATGACCAATGCGCATTCGTTTTCTTTCAAGTCGATTGATGGCGGCGACCTGCCGATGGCGGGATATCAGGGGAAGGCCGTGTTGCTTGTGAATACGGCCAGTGCCTGCGGGTTCACGCCGCAATACAAAGGGCTTGAGGCGCTGTGGCAGGCGTATAAGGACCAGGGGCTGGTGGTGCTGGGCGTGCCGTCGAATGATTTCGGCGCGCAGGAGCCTGGAAGTGAGACCGAGATCAAGTCGTTCTGCGAGGCGCGGTTTGGGGTGGATTTTCCGCTGACGGCAAAGGTGCATGTGACAGGCGCCGAGGCGCATCTGCTCTATCAGTGGATCGCAGGCGAACTCGGCGAAGGCGGTGTGCCGCGCTGGAACTTTCACAAATATCTGATCGGGAAGCGCGGCGAGATTGCGGGGACGTTTGGGTCGAAGGTGGCGCCGGAGAGCGCGGAGTTGAAGGCGGCGATTGAAGCGGCGTTGGTGGGTTAGTGCGCGAAGCCTCTCTGGTGTCTTCCCCTGCCGCAAGCGGGGGCAAGTGGCTGCGCAGCTTTAGCTGCTGCAGGGGACGTGGCGCGGTGTCCACTTCCCCCCATCCCCTGCAGCAGCAAGTGCTGCGCAGGGTCTTCCCCCGCAAGCGGGGGAAGACATTAAAAATCTTTCAACTTTACTTGCGCGTGTGCGAGACGAAGCCGCCCTGGATGTAGCCGGTTTCGTTATCTTTGAAGAGTTCATCGTCTTCAGCCATGGCCATGTCGCCCAGAGTGGGTGAGTGGCCGTCGTAGTACAGGCCCACGAAGCATTGGCCGCTGCAGTCGAAGCTGCGTTGCTCGCCTGGTTCCAACCAAAAATCATGCGCCGAGCCCCAGTCTTCCCCGAAACTGGGGCCACATTTGTCGTCGCAAACAAATGCCTGGGTTCTGACTTGCTCCAGGTTGATCAGGGTCACAGCTGCTGCGGGCCAGGCGATGAGCGCGCTTGAAAACGCCAATGTGATCGTCAGAGTTTTACGCATTGTGATCTCTCTGGACTCAAGTGGACACTGCGCCATCACGCACCGCTTTTCGCGCCAAGTCCAACGAATTTTGGGGCCAGCATCCAGTTCCCGGGTTGGCGGCGCTCGAAGCTGGCAGTCACAAGGGCTGGCGCGGAATTGGATGCTGAACCCGGTTCTTTTCAGCCAAACAGGTATTGCGTCCCCAAGTCTTCGAAGAGTGGTGAACGCGAACCGGAATTTAAGTCAAATCCGGTGCCGAGGCGATAAGCTCGGCGAACGTCTTCAGGTCGATATTGCCGCCCGAGACGATGGCGACGACCGGACCTTGGCCGGCTTTGCCCGTCAACGCGGCGGCAAGCGGCAGGGCGCCCGCTCCTTCGGAGATGACGCGCGCTTTTTCCGCCATGATGCGCATCGCCCTCTTGGTCTCGTCCAGGCTGACCACGAAAGTGCCGTCGATCAGCGGTTTCATCCGTTGCCACATTCGCGGGAACAGGCTTTGGCCACCGGCGCCGTCGACGAACGAAGACTGCCATTCCTTGAAGACTTGCGGCGATCCCATCTTGAACGACAGCGCTGCGGGCGCGGCCGTCTCGGGTTCGACCCCGAAGACTTTGATCTCGGGCTTGAGCGCCTTGATGGCGCTCGCGACGCCAACGACAAGCCCTCCGCCGCCGATGCCGGCAATCACCGCGGCCGTGTCTGGCGCGTCTTCGAGAATCTCCAGACCCATTGTCGCGTGACCAGCGATGAAATTGTGATCGTCGAACGGATGCACGAACGTCCCCTCGACGCCGGGATAGGAACGCTCGTCCAGCGCCTTCCACGCGACCTCATAAGGCACCAGGACGAGTTTCGCGCCGAGCGCCTTCATGCGCTCGAGTTTCGATGCCGGTGCCGTTTCGATCGCAACGACGGTACAAGGCACGCCCGCCTGCCTCGCGGCGTATGCGACGCCCTGCCCGGCGTTTCCTGCGCTGATCGTCCAAACGCCGCGCTGGCGCTCGGTGTCAGGCAACATCGCCACGGCATTGGCGGCGCCGCGCAACTTGTAGGCATTGATCGGCTGCAGGTTCTCGAGCTTGAGCCGGATGTCGGGATAGTCCGGCCCCAGCTGCAGGCGGATGAGCGGCGTGTGCATGATCGCCCCCGCGATGCGCCGGCGCGCCTCCTGTATCTCGGCCAGCGTTATGGGGCGGACCGCTTCAATCGTCGTGGACATTTCTGACATTCCTTCCATCTGGATGCGGGGGTTGACAGCGACCTTAGAGTTCTTTATATGTTCCCGTTAGTTCTTGACATTGTGAAAAAACTGGCGCGGCCTTGGGGGGAGTGGGGTCCGCCTCGTGAGCCCGCGCGAAAAATTATTACGGGTGAGTGCCCGGAATTGCGTCCTGGAGGGCCACTGGAATTGATGCGGAATAGGTGTCTAGTGATTTTTGTCCTGATGGCGGTGAAATTCGTGAGCGCAGACAAGCGCTTGAGGGCCGAACAGGACAACGAGGACAGTGTTTTGAGACAGTGTCTCGTGTCCTGTTCGTCCTGAATTGAGTGGCTGAGTTGTGCAGGTTTTGGCGGAGAATAGGACAAGGCCGCCGCCAGAGTTGCCTCCGGCGGCGGGTTTTTCGGAAAGTGTGCGCTTACGAGGTCAGCGGGATGATCTGGATCTCGACGCGGCGGTTGCGGGCGCGGCCGGAGTTGTTGGCGTTGGAGGCGACGGGACGGGTCTCGCCCATGCCGATTACGTACATGCGTTGTGGCATCACACCGTTTTGCGACAGGACATGCGCCACCGAGTTGGCGCGGCGTTGCGAAAGATCGCGATTGTAATTGTCGGCGCCGCTGGAGTCGGTGTGACCGGAGATTTCGATTGTCGAGCGGTCATATTCATTCAGGACTTCGCCGACAGCGGCGAGTGTCTGATAGAAGTTTGAATTGACCTGATCGCCGTCGACCGGAAAGGTAATGTCGCTGGCCATTTCGAGGACGATGTTGTTGCCCTGGCGGCGAATGCTGACGCCGGCGCCACGCAGGCGGTGACGCAGCGCGGCTTCTTCCTTGTCCATGTAGTGGCCAACGCCTGCTCCCACGAGGGCGCCGACGCCTGCACCGATCAAGGCATTGCGCGACGCCTGCTTGCCGCTGGAGGTGTTGGTGAGGGCGCCTATGGCGGCACCGCCGAGGGCGCCGAAAATAGCGCCGCGGGTGGCGTGACTGGTCTTTTGTTCGCCGGAGTAGGGGTCTTGGGTCTGGCAGGCGCTGAGAAACAGCGCGGCGCCGATGGCTATTGCAGTGAACTTGTACATATGTGGTTTCCTTTGTTGAAGGCCGGAGGCGTCATAAGCCGAAGCGCTTGTAGGGCGCAAGTCGAGGCTGACATTTTCGCGAGGGATGCTGGGCCAAGTGTGGAAAAGTGCAATTTGCTTGACGAACGTCACACCGGCCATTCATCTGCATGCTACAGGCATTTCAACTTTTCAGCGCGGGACAGCCAACCATGCAACTCTTCGATTTGAGCGGGAAAGTCGCCGTCATCACCGGCTCTACCAAGGGCATCGGCGAAGCCATTGCCCACCGCTTTGCGGAGCATGGCGCCAAGGTCGTGGTCTCCAGCCGCAAGCAGGACGCCTGTGAGAAAGTTACCGCCGACATCAACAGCAAGTGGGGCAAAGGCAAAGATGTCGCGCTCTCGGTGCCCTGCAACATCAACCAACGCGACCAGCTGGAGCAGTTGATCGCCAAGACACGTGCAAAATGGGGCAAGGTCGATGTGCTGGTTTGCAACGCTGCGATCAACCCGGTATTTGGTTCGATGGCGCTTGTTTCCGACGAGGCCTTCGACAAGATCATGGGGGCGAATGTTCGGGCAAACCATCAGTTGTGCAATCTTGTTTTGCCCGAGATGGTTGAGCGCAAAGACGGCAGCATCATCATTGTGTCGTCGATCGGTGGCTTGCGCGGATCCCCGGTTTTGGGGGCTTACTGCATTTCGAAGGCGGCAGACTTTCAGCTGGCGCGCAACATCGCGGTTGAGTATGGCGGTCACAACATTCGGGCAAATTGCATTGCGCCGGGCTTAATCAAGACCGATTTCGCGAAGGCGCTATGGGACAACCCTGCGATCCTTGAACGCTCGACTTCAACGTCGCCGTTGAAGCGGATCGGTGAGCCGGATGAGATTGCAGGTGCGGCGGTGTTTCTGGCCTCGAGGGCTGCGGCATTCATGACAGGTCAAACTGTCGTGGTTGACGGGGGTGTTACGATCTAGCGGATTGATGGTACTGCTGTTCGCTCACGCAGCGCTCGTAGCAAACTGCGCTCCATGACTGGGGGACGAATGAATTCGACGAGAAGTGGTGTCGGGACAGCAGCGGACGCTCAGCGGGCGGAGCAGACGCTTGCCGGCAGCAAGATGCTGGCGCCCCTTGACCGGGCGGCGATCACCAAACTGGAGAGCCTTTGCACTTGGAAGATCGTGCATGAGGGCGAACCAATCGTTACGCGTGATTCGGATTCGCGCGATGTGTTCTTTGTTGTCAAAGGCCGGTGCCGGATTGTGAATTATTCACCCTCCGGACGTGAGGTTGCTTACGCGATCGCGGGTGCGGGTGAGTATTTCGGCGAGATGGCGGCGATCGATGGGTTGCCGCGATCCGCCACGGTGGTAGCACTTGAGGATTGCGTACTTGCATCGATCACGCCGCAGTCTTTCAAGGACCTGATCGAACAACATCCCAAGGTCAGCTTCGTCGTGATGGAAAAGCTTGTGCGTATCGTGCGCACCAGTGACGACCGGATCATGGACCTGGCAACGCTGTCGGCCTATCAACGCGTTTACTCCGAGCTCTTGAAGCTGATCAAGCCGGACCCGGTGCGCACGGATTCGTGGCTGATATACCCCCTGCCCACCCAAGCGCAGATTGCAGCGCAAGCCTCAACCACGCGCGAGACGGTGGCGCGCGTGTTGTCACATCTGTCGAGCGACGGGGTGGCCGAGCGCAAGTCGAAGACGCTCTACGTACGCCAGGTCGACCGGTTGCGGCAGCTGTGCGAAAAGGCCACGCAGCAGACGGCAAAAGCCGACGAGCACTAGGCCAAGCGGCACTTGGTCATTTGGTGCTTTCGAAGAACCCGGCAATGATTTGATTGAACCGTTCAGGGCGTTCGAAATAAGCGGAGTGGCCTGCATCTTCGATGTGTTCAACCCTTGCGCCCGGCGTCACGCGGGCAAGTGCATCGGCAGCGAAAGGTGGGATGACGATGTCCTCATCCCCTGAGATGAAGAGGACCTGGCACTTGATCTGCTTGAGGTCTTCGGGCGGGCGAGTTCTGGCCGCCATCAGCTTGCCCCCGAGCGAACCCTTGTCGAGGTTGGCGTTTTGATCGTCGATATGGCGGTAGAGCAGATGCTGCGCTTGCTGCTCGCGCGCCATGCGTTCGCCGGCAGCCGGGTGAACTCCGCGCGCGAATAGTCCTGGCATTTTCGAGAACTCGTTTTGCAGCCACGGACCAAGGCGGGCGCGTTCGGGTTCTTCGATTTGTTGGGGATTGATGGTGCCGGTTGTTCCCGCGAGGACGAGGGCTTTCAATTCGCGGGGCTGGGTGAGCGCATATTCGATTGCAGTCCAGCCGCCCATCGACTGCGCCACGATACGCACGTCGTCGAGTTCGAGATGGGCGATGAGGGAAGCGAGGTCGGCGGCGAAGTCGTTCGGATCGGGTCCGCCCGCTATGGGCGAGGACGGCGCGAAACCGCGATGGGCGAATGTTACGCACGAGAAATGCGGCGCGAAGTGCGCGACCTGCTGAAACCACGAGAGGTGATTACCGCCGAGACCGTGGGCGAAGACGATGGCGGGTCCAGTGCCCGTGACTTCGTAGTGGATGGTGCAGCCGGGACGGTCCAGCGTGCCGAGGCGGCGTAACAATTGCATGATGCGTTTTCCGTTCCCGCTCTCCGATGAGCCGGAAGCCGTTTTAGCAGTCGCTCGCTGCGGATCAACCCCAGGCGGTTAGAACAGCGCGTGCTGTGGTGCGGTGAAACTGGGCGAGCTCGGCCGTCGAAAGTGTTGCACCTTCTATGAAAAGCACGATGATGATCTTGGCGCCGTTCTTGTGGGTGGCGAGACCTGCGTCGTTGAAGGCGGCGGTCGTGCCGTTGACGGTGCGGCTTTGGCCACCGCGGTGGGCAAAGGTCCAGCCCGGCAACATGCCGCCGTTGAGACGATCTTCGCCAGTTTTGGTACGGCGCATGAGATCGAGCACGATGGTCACGTGGCGCAGCTCGAGCAAATGGCCGCCCATCAATTTGAAGAGCAGCGATGCTATGCCCCGCGGACTGGCGGTGTCGCGGGCATCGCGCAGAAACAGTTCGAGCGCCTTTTTCTGCTTTGCTTCATCCAGGGATTGAATCGCCGTTTCGAAAGCAAAAGGATTTGCGTAGGCAGGGTCAGGCGTGAGACCGAAGACTTGCGGTTGAAGTTCGCGTTCGTAGCGATCAATGCGCACGCCTTCCAAGCCGATGGCGTTGATGACGGACTGTACCCTGGCTGGACCGCCGCTGAGCTTCAACAACGCATCGGTTGCCGTGTTGTCGCTGTTGAGGAGAACGTGATCAATCAATTGACTTGCAGTAAATTGCGTTGGCTTTGCGCGAAGTTTTTCTGCTAGCGGCGAGCGGCCGGGCGAGATGTCGGCTGCGGTGAGAACTACCTTTCTGTCCATGCGGGCTTCCCCGTCCTGAACCATTTGCAAGTAAGCAACAGCGATTGGTAATTTGTAGACACTTTGCATAGGGAATAGTTCGCCGCCGCGTATGAAGGCCGTGCGGCCTTTGGACAGATCGACTGCGGCGAATCCAATTTTGGTGAGGCCCGCTTCGCTGGCGAGAGCCGATATTTTTGTTTCGAGCGCAATGTCGGGGGTACCCAGATTGGCGACGTCCTGTGCGTTCGCGCTTATGGTGCCGGCGGCGCCCGACGATTGGGGTGCAATTGTCAATGCGGCTGACGCTGCGAGAAATTCGCGCCTGCAGAGTTTCATGGTCACGGTCGGTAGCTCCTCAGATCCGCTTATTAGCGCATTTGGCGGTGGGTGCTGCGTGACGGAATAACGCGCAGGCGAGATTTGCTATCGCGGCAACGCTTTTTCCGGCGGGGTATACTCACGTTTTTGGGCTCCGGCGACGGCCTGATAGGTCAACGCGCCGCGGTGGATGTTGAGGCCCGCCAAAAGGTGGGCGTTATCCTTGCAGGCCTTGACATAGTCCTTGTCGGCAAGTGCCAGTGTGAAGGGCAGTGTTGCGTTGTTGAGAGCGAAGGTCGAAGTGCGAGCCACCGCGCCGGGCATATTGGCGACGCAATAGTGCACGACGTCGCCGACGCGGTAAGTTGGATGGGCGTGGGTCGTGGCGTGCGATGTTTCGGAACAGCCGCCCTGATCGATGGCGACGTCGACGATAACCGAACCTTTCTTCATGCGTTTGACCATCGACTCGGTGATCAGTTTTGGCGCAGCGGCACCAGGCAAGAGAACAGCACCAATAACAAGATCGGCGTTGAGGATTTGCTCCTCGATGGCGTCGATAGTCGAATAGATTGTATTGAGCATGGCGCCGAATTGCTGATCGAGTTCGGCCAGGCGCGGCAGGCTTCTGTCGATGACGGTGACGTGCGCCTCGAGGCCCATCGCCATGCGCGCGGCGTTGGCGCCAACCACACCGCCGCCGATGATGACGACTTTCGCCGCTGGAACTCCGGGGACACCGCCAAGCAGCATGCCACGGCCACCCTGCTCCATCTCCAGGCAATGCGCACCGGCCTGGATCGACATGCGGCCCGCGACTTCGGACATGGGGGCCAGCAAGGGCAAACCGCCGCGGGCGTCGGTGACGGTTTCGTAGGCGATGGCGACGCAGTCGGACTGCAGCAGGCCTTCTGTCTGTTCCGGATCGGGCGCGAGGTGAAGATAGGTGAACAGCAACTGCCCTGAACGCAGCATCTTGATTTCGGCTGGTTGCGGTTCCTTGACCTTCACGATCATCTCAGCCTTTGCAAATACATCAGCGGCCGTGGAAACAATTTCAGCGCCGGCAGCGCGATACATTTCATCGGTAAGGCCGATGGCCAGACCAGACGACGCTTGCACGAGGACTTTATGGCCATGGGCGATCAGTTCGCGCACGCTGGATGGCGTGAGGCCGACGCGATATTCGTGAACCTTGACTTCTTTCGGGACGCCGACGAGCATCTTGAAGTTCCCCTTTGGATAGTTTCGTTTCAGGTCAGTTGGCGCAGCACGCGATCAATGCCTGCGACCAACCGTTCGATGTGGCTCTGTTCTGCTATGAGAGCAGGCCCTAAAGCAATCGTGTCGCCGCCCACACGCAGCACTATGTTTTCGTCGAAGAAGGCCCGCCGGATCGCTTCGTGGCCGCGCTTGCCTGGGGCGCCTGGCGCGGGTTCGATATCAATGGCGGCGGCGGCGCCGGAATTTCTGATGTCGGCGACAAAAGGCGCGCCTTTCAGCCCATGAACCGCCTCTTCAAGCCATTTCTCGATCTGCTTGCCGCGCTCGAACAGGCCTTCGTCACGATAGATATCGAGCGTCGCCAGAGCGGCGGCGGCGGCAACGGGGTGGCCTGAATAGGTGTAGCCGTGGAAGAGTTCGACCTGCCAGTCGTTTTTCTGTTGAAATGTGTCGTAGATCGATTTCGAGGCGATGACGCCACCCATCGGGATGACGCCGTTGGTGACGCCCTTGGCGAAGGTGATCATGTCGGGGGTGACGTTGTAGCGTTCAGCGGCGGTGGCGGTGCCCATGCGGCCGAACATGGTGATGACTTCGTCGAAGATCAGCAACAAGCCGTGTTTGTCGCAAAGCTGACGCAAGCGTTGCAGGTAGCCCTTGGGTGGCGGGAGCACGCCGGTGGAGCCTGCCATCGGCTCGACAATGACGGCGGCGATGGTGTCGCCGTGGAGGGCGACCATTTCTTCCAGCGCGTCGGCGAAGTGGTCGCCGTGGTCCGGGTCGCCTTTCGAGAAGGCCTGTTTGGTGCGATCATAGGTCGTGGGCAGATGATCGACGTTGCCGAGCATGGGGCCGAAGGCGCGACGGTTGCTGGCGATGCCGCCGACCGACATGCCGCCGAAATTGGTGCCGTGATAACCGCGGACGCGCCCGATCAGCCTCGTGCGGTGGCTCTCGCCTTTGGCGCGCCAATAGGCGAGCGCGATCTTGAGAGCGGTGTCGGCGGCCTCGGAGCCGGAGTTGCAGAAGAAGACGTGGTCGAGGCCTTTGGGGGCCAGCGCTGCCAAGCGGCCAGCGAGTTCGATGACTTTGGGATGGGCGAACTGAAACGTAGGGGCGAAGTCGAGCACGTCCGCCTGTTTGGCGATGGCGGCCGAGATGGATTTGTGGCCGTGCCCGGCGAGCGAGCACCAGAGGCCGGCAAGGCCGTCGAGCAGTTCGCGCCCTTGCGGGTCGTAGTAGAACATTCCCTTCCCGCGAGCGATGATGCGCGGTTCGGACTTGAACTGGCGGTTGGCGGTGAAGGGGAGCCAGACGGCGCTTAGATCGTTGGGGGAAAATGTGGTCATGAGTGCCTGCGAAGTTTCGTGGGCTTATAGCACGCCTGCCCGGTTCGAGAAGTCCGCCAGTGACGCGTCTAGCGTTGACTTGCGCGGGCTATACGCACATGAATGATGGCGATGGTCGTGAGGATGTAGAGCACGATGGCATTGCAGATGTTCTAGAAAAAATGGGTTCCGACTTGCAACACGTCGCACAGCGGTTCCATCGCCCAGTTCCCACCATCATCGAAAGTTTGAAGTTGCGTCTTCACAGATGCAAAGGATGCATGGGTTTCGCCTAGCCAAACAGCCAGGTTTCGCGTGGTAGGATGGCTGGCATTCGATCTGTTATGCGCGAGATGAACGTGTTAGCTGACGTTGTCACATGTACAAAGGTCTGCAGCGTTTCGCTCCCATTGTGCCACTCCTCACTGATGACAGCAATTGCAATGAGTGCTGGTATTGGGTGTTGTCAACGGCGGAGCCAAACTGTGCAGGCAGGCGGCGTAAAAGTGTACCAGTCGGGTAAAGAGAAAAGAGCATTGCAGCCCTGACTTATTGGTGTGTTGCCACATGGCTCGTGAATGACTCTGAGCGTAGCGATGCGTGGCTCACCAACCGTCTGGCGTCGAATTGAATTTCTGTTTCGGTGGCTCCTTATTGTGGGTGATTTTGCATTTGGGTTTATGTGCTGAGCCTGCTGGCGCAGGCGTTCAGAGCTGAAGACGGACGTCCATTCATTGAATGGCAGGTTGGAGGTGACAAGCGTGGCGCCGCGTTCATAACGCTGGCTGGAAGCACCGCGCCGACCGCCGTGAACGGCACGTAGCCCAGTTCGTCGACGATCAGCAGTTTGACGGCGCCCAGATGTTTTTGCAGCACTCGCATGCGGCGCTCGTCGAGCGCTTCCATGAGTTCATGCACAAGTGCGGCGGCCGTTTTGAAGGCGACGGCGTAGTTTTTCTGCCAGGCGGCCAGCCCCAAGGCTAGAGCCACATGGGTTTTGCCAGTGCCGGATGGCCCGAGTGAGGTGCCCCCCAGCCCCAATCGCATTCACCTAGGGGACTGAAGAACGATCCCCAGGCACCCGGATGCGAGTGAAAGACAAACAACCGTTGGCTGCAAGATGGGGACTGTTGCACCCACGCCGCAATTCGGGCGAGCGGCTTGGAAAAATTCACTTCGTTGGATGCAATTTGAGACAGCCGTGCAGGATTGCCACAAATGCCATTGGACCCCTCGCCACCTGCAGGTTGTGCTTTTCATTGATCCCGTACGGCCCTAGGATTGCCGGGCCTTGCGCTTGATAGGGGAAACGGGTTTCGTCCGCGTCGCATATGACGATTGAAACAAAAGACGCGCCTGCTGAAACTCCGTCAAAGGGGTTTTCGCTTAGGTCACGGTTGCTGGGTATTCCCACCGAAGGAACGCCTGAGCCGTCATCGCCGGATGCCGCCGAGGCACCTGGAGCGGACACGCAGGCCGAAAACACATCGGAGCACGACGTCGCTGCAGCGGTTGCGGCGGGTGATGTTGCGACTGTGCCCCGCCCTGCTGCGGCCGACGATGAAAGCGACGAGGGTGAAGAGCCGCCACGAGTGGGTATGGCCCTGGCGCCGAAACGATCACTGTTGTCGATGGCGTTCGGGCTTGGCGAGAAGAAAGCGAAGATCGAGAAAGCTAAAGTTGATGAGCCTGAGATTGTCGAGCCCCCTGCCCCGCATGAGGCGGACGGCGAACCTGTAGCGGTTGAAGTAGAAGATGAGCCGTCGCCGGATGCCGCTCTCGCGCAGGAGCCGGTCGCGCCTGAACCCGTTGGCGAGCCCAAGCGCGGGCGGCTGTTCTCGATGCTGCGCAGCAAAGCGCCGGTGGCTGATCCGGTTGAGGAAACCGAGGAGCAGGTCAGGGCGCCCGCGGCTGAGACTCCAGATCATCCAGATCACGCGCCGTCGCCGATAGAGGTTGAAGAGGTTGCCCATGTGCCGCCGCCGTTCGTGCGGTTTGGCGCTGTGACCAAAACCTATGACGGAATCAATCTGGTCGTCAAAGGTCTTGATCTGGACATTTCAAAAGGTGAGTTCCTGACCCTGCTGGGTCCATCGGGATCAGGCAAAACGACGACGCTGATGATGCTGGCCGGGTTTGAGCAACCGACTTCGGGCGATATTTTTCTGAACGGCGTGTCGCTGACGGAAATGCCTCCGCACAAGCGCGGTCTTGGGTTCGTGTTTCAGAACTATGCCTTGTTTCCACACATGACGGTGCAGGAGAACGTGTCGTTCCCGCTTGAGGTTCGCCACATTCGGGGCAGCGAAATCAAAGCGCGCGTTGCGAAGGCGCTGAGCATGGTGGAGCTGTCTGGCTTCGACAAGCGCAAGCCGCACCAGCTGTCGGGCGGGCAGCAGCAGCGGGTCGCGATGGCGCGGGCGCTGGTGTTTGATCCCGAACTTGTGCTGATGGACGAGCCGCTGGGGGCGCTGGACAAGCACCTGCGCGAGCAAATGCAGTATGAGCTGAAACGGATCCATCGCGAGCTTGGCGTCACGGTAGTCTATGTCACGCATGACCAGGGCGAAGCGCTGACCTTGTCTGACCGCATCGCTGTTTTTCACGAAGGTATTATTCAGCAGCTGGATACGCCTTCACGGATCTATGACCAGCCTGCGAATGCTTTTGTTGCCGGCTTTATTGGCGAGAATAACGCGCTGCCGGGCAAGGTCGTTGCGATCCAAGGGGCAGAGTGCGTGTTCGAATTGATCGGCGGCTCGCGGGTGCGGGCCTTGAACGGCAATTGCGAAACGCTAGGCCAACAAGGCGTCATTTGTGTACGGCCTGAGCATTTGTCGATTTCCGCCGAGACGGCGCCAGGGGGCAATCACGTTGCGGCATTGATCGAGGATTTCATTTTCCACGGCGATCATGTGCGGGTGAAATTGTCGGCACCTGGCATGAGTGAGATCTTCGTGAAGACGCCGGCGCGCGGCGGGAGACTGCCCGCGAAAGGCGTCGCCGTTACGCTAGTTTGGGACCCGAATTCTGCGCGTGCTTTCGTTTCTTAGAGTACCGGATGCAACTTACAATCTGAATTGAGGATCTGTCATGGGCCGTACGACCGCTATCATCATCGCTGCCGCCGCTGCCGTTGTCATTCTGGCAGGCGTGCTGTTGTTCATGCTTGGACGAGGCACTGAAAAAGACGTCAACCAGATGGACGACGAGCTAAGCGAAATGAAGTTGCCGGCGTCAGATGGCACAGGCCCTGCGCCTAGCGTTGCGGCGGCGGCACCGGCTACGGGCAATTCACTCGTCGTGGTGTCATGGGGTGGCGCCTACACCAAAAGCCAGATCGAAGCCTATCACAAGCCGTTTGAAGCGAAGACGGGCGTGAAGATCAATTCCGTCGATTACAATGGCGGCATCGCCGAGATCAAGGTTCAAGTCGAAGCCAAGAACGTAACCTGGGACGTAGTCGATATGGAGCTGGCCGACGCGCAGCTTGCCTGCGACGAAGGGTTGCTTGAAAAAATCGACGCCGGCACGCTTCCCGCCGCGCCGGATGGGACGCCTGCGCTGCAAGACTTCGTGCCGAACGGTATTACACCGTGTGCGGTTACAACCATTCTGTTCAGCCATATCGTTGCCTTTGACACGACGAAGTTCGAAACGAAGAAGCCATCGAAACTGGCGGATTTTTTCAACGTCAAGGACTTTCCGGGCAAACGCGGCATGCGCAAGAAGAGCCCTAAAATCAACCTTGAGCTTGCGCTGCGCGCCGATGGAGTTGCGGGCGATAAAGTCTATGAAACCCTGAGCACAAAGGCCGGCGTCGACAGGGCCTTCAAGAAGCTCGACACCATCAAGGACAGTGTCGTTTGGTGGGAAGCTGGCGCTCAGCCGCCGCAACTCCTGGCGGACGGCGAAGTGACGATGACAACCGGCTACAACGGCCGCATTTTCGATGCACAAATCGTAGAGGGTAAGCCGTTCGAAATCATCTGGGATGGACAATTGCAGGAACTTGACGTCCTGGGCATCGTCAAGGGTTCGAGCAAACTCGAAGCGGCGTTGCAGTTCATCGCCTTCGCCACCGATACGCAACGGCTTGCCGATCAGGCGAAGTGGATTGCCTATGGGCCGGCGCGCAAATCTTCGTTGCCGCTGGTGGGCAAACACTTTGCCAAAGACATCGACATGAAACCGTATATGCCGAACGCGCCACAGAATTCCACCAATGCCATTCAGATCGACTTCTTGTGGTGGGCCGACCACCAGGAAGAACTGAACCAGCGCTGGGCGGCGTGGCTGGCAAAATAACGGCAGCCACTTGGGGGGACGAGGATCGTGAGCGCGCATCAGGGCGCAAAGCTGGCGGAGCAGTTCAGGCTATCGGGTAAGCGCGCGCGCCGCGGCACGTTTCTGCTTGTGTTGCCGCTGCTCGCGTTTTTGATGGCGACGTTTATTTTTCCGATCGGCGCAATGCTCAGTCGCAGCATTGAAGATCCGACAGTCGCAACCTTGCTTCCGCGTACCGCCGCGGCACTGCGATCGTGGAATGGAAAAGGGCGTCCGCCGTTTAGCGCCTATTCGGCGCTGGCCGATGATCTGAAGCGCGCAAACCTGGAGGGCACCATCGGCAAGGTTGCCACGCGCATGAATTTCGAGCGTGCGGGGATGCGGTCATTGCTGATCAAAACGGCGCGCGTGGCGCACACTTTTGAACTTCCTTACGCGCAGGCCTTCAATGCGGTCGATCTTCAATGGAGCGAGCCGGAATTGTGGGGGGCGCTCAGGCATGCCAGTGCTTCGACGACGGCCGGGTACTACGCCTCGGCACTCGATTATTCGCGAACGGCTGATGGCAAGTGGCATCAACGGGCGGAGGAAGACCAGATCTACGTCACGCTGTTTATTCGCACGCTTTGGGTTGCCGGGGTTGTGACGGGTTTGTGTTTTCTGCTGGGTTATCCGCTGGCATATTTCATTGCCCATTTGGATGAACGCAGCCGGAACCTTGTTTTGATTCTGGTTCTGCTTCCGTTTTGGACTTCGTTGCTGGTGCGCACGACGGCGTGGATTGCGTTGCTGCAGACCAATGGGGTGGTCAACGATACTTTGGCGGCGTTAGGTGGCGAGCGGCTGGACCTCATCCACAACATGACGGGCACGCTGATTGCGATGACGCATATTTTGCTGCCGTTCATGGTGCTGCCCGCCTACAGCGTGATGTTGTCGGTGCCTCCGGCTTTGACGCGCGCGGCCATTTCTTTGGGTGCCAGTCCGTGGACGGCATTCTGGCGGGTGTATTTTCCAATGACCTTGCCGGGGGCCGCTGCTGGGGGCTTGCTCGTCTTCATTCTGGCGCTTGGATATTACATCACACCGGCTTTGGTGGGCGGGCGCACGGGTCAGCTGATTTCCAACATGATCGAGTTCCATATGAAGACCTCGCTCAACTGGGGACTGGCCGCGGCGCTTGGTGGGATTCTTCTGGGCGGCGTGTTGGTGCTGTACATTGTCTATGCGCGCGTCGTCGGCTTGAACCGGCTGAGGCTGGGCTAGATGGCTTCGTCGAAGAAGAAGTTCGATATGCAGCGGGTGGAAGCGGGGTTTAATCGCTTTTACGCCATTGGCGTGCTGATGTTTTTGCTAGCGCCGTTGTTCGTAATTGTGCCGTTGTCGTTCAACGCCGAACCCTATTTTTCGTTCACCGACAAGATGCTGACGTTGAGCCCAGACGGGTTTTCGTTGCGCTGGTATCGCGACATCATTGACAACCCGCAATGGCTGGAAGCGATGGGCAATAGTCTGATTATTGCTACTGCTTCAACGGCCCTTGCGACGGTGCTGGGCACGCTGGCCGCGATCGGTCTGGCGCGCAGCAACATGCCGTATCGCAATTTCTTCATGGCGCTTTTGATTTCGCCGCTGGTCGTGCCGATCGTGATTGCTGCGGCGGGCATGTATTTCTTTTATTCCAGCGTCGGCCTGGCACAGACAACGCTTGGTATCATTTTCGCGCACACGGCGTTGGGCGTACCGTTTGTGGTGATCACGATGACGGCGACGCTGTCGGGGTTTGATCGCAATCTGATCAAAGCGGCGTTGAGCCTTGGTGCCAATCCGATGACGGCCTTCTACCGGGTGACATTGCCGCTGGTGGCGCCCGGCATGATTTCGGGTGCGTTGTTTGCATTCGCGGCATCCTTCGATGAAGTGGTGACGGTGCTGTTCCTGGGTGGTCCCGAGCAACGCACGATCCCGCGTCAGATGTGGTCGGGCATCCGCGAGCAGATCAGCCCAACGATCCTGGCGGTGGCGACGATCCTGATTATTTTTTCGTCGCTGCTTTTGCTGGCGGTCGAGATGTTGCGGCGGCGCAACGCGGCCCATTCGCCTCAGCGTTAGAAGAAAAAATTAGTTGCGCCGCAAAGGCGCGAAGGACGCGAAGAATAACAGTTGGCACTGAGCCTTCGCGTTCTTCGCGCCTTCGCGGTGAATTTTACTTTCTACTGGAGATTGCGTTTGGCCTGGTCGTATTCGCGTTTGAGTCTCGTTACCACTTCGGCGACAGGTTCTATGTCATGGATCTGGCCGACGCCCTGGCCTGCGCCCCAGATGTCTTTCCAGGCTTTCTTTTCCATGTTGCCGCCGGAGCCGAAATTCATTTTTGATTTGTCGGCTGCAGGCAAATTCGCAGCGTCGAGGCCGGCGGCGGTTACCGATGGGCCCAGATAATTTCCGTGCACACCCGTGAACAGATTCGAATAGACGATGTCGTTAGCAATGGTATCGACCAACATCTGTTTGTAGCGTGGATCAGCGTTGGCTTCAGTAGTAGCGATGAAGCGGGTGCCGAGATAGGCAAGGTCGGCGCCCATGGCTTGGGCTGCGAGTACCGACCCACCGCTGGCGATAGCGCCCGACAGCAGAATCGTCTTGTCGAACCAGGAGCGCACTTCGGGGACGAGCGCGAACGGCGACAGGGTGCCGGCATGCCCGCCTGCTCCGGCGCAGACCAGGATCAAACCGTCGACGCCCTCCTCAGCCGCCTTTTTGGCGTGGCGGATGTTGATGACGTCGTGGAAGACCACGCCACCGTAGTCGTGGGTGGCTTTCACGACTTCGGCCGGGGCGCGCAGGCTTGTGATGATGATGGGAACCTTATGCTTCACGCACACGCCCATATCGTGCATGACCCGGTCGTTCGAGGCGTGAACGATCTGGTTGACAGCGAAGGGGGCTGCTTTCTTTCCGGTCTTCTGCTCAAAGTCGTCGAGTTCGGTTTTGATGCGGGCGATCCATTTGTCGAGCATATCGGCGGGCCGCGCGTTCAAGGCGGGAAATGATCCGACAATGCCCGCCTTGCATTGCGCGATGACGAGCTCAGGGCCCGAGACGATAAACAACGGCGCGCCGATGACCGGAAGCGTCAATCGGCTTTGCAGGACAGGTGGTAGAGACATCGGTGTTGATCCGTTGTGTTGAATGGCTTGGTGTTTCAACGCTTAGCGGGCGGCAATGAGGGCGTCTAGTGCGCGCTTCGATAAATCACACCTGCAAGGAAGCGTGGTCGAGTTTTGGTAACACGAGGCGGGCGAAGTGCTCGCATTCGCCGTTGTGAGGGTAGCCGGAGAGGATGAAGGCTTCGATGCCCAGCGCGCGGTAGGCGTTCAGTTTGTTCAGCACTTGGTTTGGGTCGCCGACGATGGCGGCGCCGCAGCCGGAGCGGGCGCGGCCGATGCCGGTCCAGAGGTTATCTTCGGTAAAACCTTCGTCGTCGGCGGCTTCGCGGATTTCGGCCTGGCGGCGTACGCCCACCGAGGCATGATCGAGTGAGCGTTTGCGGATCGCCTCGCCAGCGCCGTCGTCGAGGCGCGAGAGCAGGCGGCGGGCGTAGGCGCGCGCCTCGGCTTCCGTCTCGCGGACGATGACGTGGACGCGGTAGCCGAATTTGAGTTTGCGGCCGCGCTTGGCGGCACGCGCGGTCATGTCGGCAATGATCGACTGTACTTCGGCCATTCGGTCGGGCCACATGAGATAGACATCGGCGGCTTGGGCGGCAGCGTCGCGCGCGTCTTCGGAGAGGCCACCGAAATAGAAGGGCGGGGCCTTGCCATTCAGCGTGCGGGCGCCCGGCGGGTCGAGATCGAAGCGATAATGTTCTCCTTGATGCTTGATACGTTCGCCATTCAGTGCCGCGCGCAGGAGCAGCATCACTTCCACGGTGCGGCCATATCGCGGGGCTGACGCCAATGTTTCCCCCGGCATTTCGCTGGAGATGATGTTGATGGTCAAGCGGCCGCCGAGCATTTGGTCGAGCGTGGCCAGTTGGCGCGCAAGCTGGGGCGGCCACATTTCACCGCAACGCACGGCGACGAGCAGGCGCATACGCTTGAGCTGTGGCGCGATACCGCCTGCAAACGCGATTGTGTCAATCCCCAGCGCGTAACCCGAGGGCAGCAAGATGTTGTCGAAGCCACAGGTCTCCGCGTTCACTGCGATATCGCGGCAGTGTTCGAAACTTGCTTTGAGCTTTGGGTCTGAAACACCAAGGAACTCATAGTCGTCGTCACACAACGCCGAGAACCATGAGACTTCGCACGGCGGTAGAGTCATGGCATTGGCGCTCCTTGAGAGGCGGCAACGATGCCATACCAGTCGGCGCGGCTCAGATTCACGCGCAACGCCTGTGCGGCGGCGGCTATACGAGCGGGGTTCCGCGTACCAACAATCGGGATTGGAGCGGCGGGGTGGCGCATGATGAATGCGAGTGCGACTGCAGTTCGGCTGATGCCATCGCGGTCTGCGAGTTCGTCGAGCTTTGCCGCCACTCGGCTCACACGCTGGTCGTCGGCACTTCCCTCAGCCAGCCTGCCGCCACCCAAGGGCGACCAGGCGAGTGGCGTCAGGTCATGCGCGATGGCATGGTCGAGTGTGCCGTCGAAGACCGGCGCGATCGCGAGGGCAGAGAATTCGGGTTGCGTGGTCGTCAGCGGAAACGGCAGGAATTTCTGGAGCAACGCCGTCTGTTGCGCCCCATAGTTGGAAACCCCCGCCTCCCGAATCTTTCCCTGACTCCGCAGGCTGGTCAATGCCGCTGCGAGTTCGGCGGGGTGTGTCAGCACATCGGGGCGATGGACCTGAAACAGGTCGATGACGTCCGTGTGCAAACGCTTGAGCGAGTCTTCGCACGACTGCACCACGGCGTTCGCGCTGGAGTCATATGGTACGCCCGGAATGATCCCGAATTTGGTGGCAAGCACCATGTTTTGGCGGATGCCGGGCGTTGCTACGAACACTTTGCCCAAGAGCGCCTCGGATTCCCCGAAAGACGACCCGCCCCAATCGAGGCCGTAAACTGCGGCGACGTCGACAAGCGTAATGCCGGAATCGATGGCCGCTTCGATCCGCGTGGATGCCGCAGAGACATCATCGCCCGTAAATCGCCACAGGCCATAGGCGATTGGGCCCACCGTAAGTTTGCTCTGACCTAGGCGCCTGCCCATTTCCGACATTTTTGTGTTCGTCTCTTCGTGGCTGTTGGTCCGGCATTTGACCCATCGGGCGGGGTCTGTACAAGAGGAGAGCGTAAACTCATGAGAGGCTGTCTTGTCTGCACAGAAAATTCGCTATGGGCTGATCGGCACCGGCATGATGGGGTATGAGCATATTCAGAACCTGAAATTGATGCCGGGCGCGGAGATTTACGCTATCACCGATCCAGCGCCGCAGTCGATTACGCTCGCTCAGGCTTTCTTGGGCGAAAAACTAAAAGACACAGTCATCGTTTATCCCGATGCCAAAGCCTTGCTTGAGGATGGCGACATTGACGCGGTGGTCATTTCCTCTCCGAATTTCACTCATGCTGCCATCCTGGAAGACGTCATTAGAAGCGGCAAGCATGTGTTGTGCGAGAAGCCGCTGGCGACAACGCTTGAAGATGTGCAGGCCGTGCGCGCGGCGGCGCGGGCGCATCGCGGCGTGTTTTGGGTGGGCATGGAGTATCGCTATATGCCGCCGGTCGCGCAGTTCATTGGTGACGTTGCTGCGGGCAAGATTGGGCGGTTACAGATGCTGGCCATTCGGGAACATCGTTTTCCGTTCCTGACCAAGGTCGGGGACTGGAATCGCTTTTCGCAGAATACCGGCGGGACAATGGTGGAGAAATGCTGCCACTTCTTCGACCTGATGCGTCTGATTGTGAAAGCCAAACCGGTGCGCGTTTACTGTTCGGGGGCGATGGACGTTAATCACCTCGATGAACGCTATGACGGGCGCGTGCCGGATATCATCGACAACTCCTATACGATTGTTGAGTTCGACAACGGTGTTCGCGCGATGCTGGATCTTTGCATGTTCGCGGAAGGGTCGAAAAACCAGGAGGAAATTGCCGCAGTCGGCGACACCGGAAAGCTGGAGGTTTTCATTCCCGATGGCGACATCGTGTTCAGCCCGCGCCGGCCCCGGCAGCCGCAAACGACGCATGTGGCCGTCGACGTCACCGCTTTGCATGCGGGCTCGCATCACGGCGCCACATACTATCAGCATCAAGCATTCATGCGCGCCGTGCGAGATGGCGGGCCGGTTGACGTCAGCGCGGAGGATGGGTTCTGGGCCGTCGTGATGGGCATGGCCGCAGAAATTTCTGCGCGGGAGAAGCGTGCGGTGGCGATGAGCGAGTTGGGCGTTTAGCAGTGCTTTCGCGTGACGAAATCAAAACGCTTGAAGAGCTG
>JAWXBO010000056.1:0-10712 GCA_034440175.1 Alphaproteobacteria bacterium | reverse complement strand
TTCGAATCCATCATCGTCCTCCGATTGCGACTCAGTGGATGACAACAGATTCAGCACTGCAGTCCTTTGTCACGAACATCTTCACCCGATTGCCCTGCTGTTTCGACTGGCCAGCCTTGCCTGCGAACCCTATATAGCGCGGCTATGGGTGTCTGCTTTTTCAAGATGAATGGACTTGGCAACGATTTTGTCGTTGTCGATGCGCGCGCGCGAAAGGTTTCCTTTTCGGCCGAAGCGGCGCGGCGGATCGGCGACCGCCATCGGGGCGTTGGCTTCGATCAGCTGCTTTCCATTGAGCCGTCGAGCGGCGCCGGTGATGTGTCGATGCGCATCTGGAACCCGGACGGCAGCCTTGCCGAGGCTTGCGGGAACGGCACGCGCTGTGTCGCCGATCTGCTGTTGAGCGAGATGGGCAAATCCGTCATCAAAATTTCGACATCCGGTGGCTTGCTTTCATGCTCGCGCGGGGCCGACGGGCGGGTGAGCGTCGATATGGGCGAGCCCAAGCTTGAGTGGCAGGATATTCCGCTCGCCGAGCGGATGGACACGCGGGTGCTGGACATCGAAGTCGGGCCGATTGGCGCGCCGGTTCTGGTGGGCCCTTCAGCGGTCAACATGGGTAACCCGCATTGCATTTTCTTCGTGGAGAACGCCGAGGCGCACGATCTGAAGAAGATCGGGCCGATGATCGAGCATCATCCCCTGTTTCCAGAGCGGGCGAATATCAGCCTGGCGCAAGTCAAGAGCAAGAGCGAGGTGCGGCTGCGCGTTTGGGAGCGCGGAGCGGGGCTGACGCTGGCGTGCGGGTCGGCAGCGTGCGCTGCGGCGGTGGCGGGGGCGCGCAAGCGGCTCACTGATCGCACGGTGCGCGTGGTGCTGGACGGCGGGGCACTCGACATCGAGTGGCGCGCCGACAATCACGTCGTGATGACAGGGCCGAGCGAGTTGAATTTCACGGGCGAACTCAGCGACCGGTATTTCGCATGAGCGTCGAGGTCGTAACCTTGGGCTGCCGGCTCAATATCTATGAGTCTGAAGTGATCCGCGCCAAGGCGCGTGAGGCCGGGCTGACGAACGCTGTCATTGTCAACACCTGCGCGGTTACGAGTGAGGCGGTGCGCCAGGCGCGTCAGCAGATTCGCCGAGTGCGCAAGGAAAACCCTGACGCGCGGATTATCGTGACGGGCTGCGCGGCGCAGACCGAGACCGAGACCTTCGCGCGCATGCCCGAGGTCGATCAGGTTTTGGGCAACGCCGACAAGCTAGAAGCGCGCGCCTATGCGTTTGATGCGCTGAGTGAACGGGTCAAGGTCAACGACATCATGTCGGTGCGCGAGACGGCGGCGCATCTGATTGAAGGTTTCGAAGACCGCACGCGGGCCTTCGTGCAGGTGCAGAATGGTTGCGACCATCGCTGCACCTTCTGCATTATTCCCTACGGCCGCGGGCCGTCGCGCAGCGTGCCAGCCGGTGCTGTGGTCGACAACATACGCCGCCTGGTTGACCAGGGCGTGCACGAGGTCGTGCTGACCGGTGTCGATATTACAGCTTACGGTGCGGATTTGCCGGGGCGGCCGGCGCTGGGGCGGCTGGTCGAGCAGATCCTGACGCTGGTGCCGGGGCTGGCGCGACTTCGCTTGTCCTCGCTCGACGTTTCCGAATGCGACGAGCAGTTGATCGACCTGGCGGCGAACGAGGCGCGGATTATGCCGCATCTGCACCTGTCGCTGCAGGCCGGACACGATATGATCTTGAAGCGGATGAAGCGGCGTCACACGACGGCGCAGGCGGTGGCGTTCTGCGAGCGCTTGCGGGCACGGCGGCCCGAGATCGTGTTTGGCGCGGATTTCATCGCCGGATTTCCGACGGAAACCGATGCGATGTTCGAAGCGACGCTTGATCATGTGAGGGCCTGTGGCTTGACCTATTTGCATGTGTTTCCGTTTTCGGCGCGAGAGCGCACGCCGGCAGCGCGCATGCCGCAATTGCCGGGCGCTATCGTCAAGGCGCGTGCGGCACGCTTGCGCGCGGTGGGGGCGGCAGCACTGGCTGCACATCTGTCGTCGTTGAAGGGGCAAGAGATCGAGCTTCTGATCGAGCGGAATTCGATCGCGCGCAGCCCGACCTTTGCGCCGGTGAAGCTGTCGCGCGCGCATGCCTGGGGTACGTTGGTGCGCGCCGTGGTGACCGGCTCCGATGCGCGCTTTGCCTATGCCGAGGCTGCGTAATGACGGAAAAACCCGGATTCTTCGCGCGCCTGAAGGCGGGGCTTTCGCGCAGCACGCAATCGCTGACGCAAGGGATTACACGCGTCTTCACGCGCAAGACGCTGGATCAAGCAGCGCTCGACGCACTCGAGGAATTGCTGATCGGCGCCGATATGGGGGCGAAGGTTGCCGCCGATGTGGTGGCTGAGATCAAGCGCACGCGATTCAATTCCGATGTGAGTGACGAGGAAATTCGCGGCGTGCTGGCCGAAGAAGTCGTCAAGATTTTGCGCCGGGTTGCCAAGCCTTTGACCATACGGCCAGAATTGAAGCCGCATGTCATTCTGGTGGCGGGTGTCAATGGCTCGGGCAAGACGACGACAATTGGAAAACTGGCACAGAAATATCGCGGCGAAGGTTTGAAAGTGATGCTGGCGGCCGGCGACACATTTCGCGCGGCGGCGGTCGAGCAGCTGAAGATTTGGGGTGAACGGACAGGCGCACCGGTCGTTGCCAAGGAGATCGGCGCGGATGCTGCGGGGCTTGCGTTCGAGGCGTTCGAACGGGCACGCGCAGAGAGCTTCGACGTGCTGCTGATCGACACAGCCGGGCGGCTGCAAAACAAGACCGCGTTGATGGCTGAACTGGAAAAGATGGTGCGGGTGTTAAAGAAGTTGGACCCGGATGTGCCGCACAGCGCGATTTTGGTGCTGGATGCGACGACGGGGCAAAACGCGGTGGCGCAGGCCGAAGTGTTCCGCGCGGCGGCCAAGATCACGGGGCTGGTTATGACCAAGCTCGACGGCACGGCGCGCGGCGGGATTTTGGTTTCGATTGCCGAGAAATTCGATCTGCCCGTTCACTATATCGGCGTAGGCGAGACGGCCGAAGATCTGCAGCCCTTTGACGCAGAGAGCTTTGCCCGGGCACTCGTGGGCGTTGAGGCATGAGCGCTGGGGCATTACACTCGCGAAAACGTGACGGATTGACGTTTTCGGTTCTGGCCCCGTTCATCGCTTCGCGGCTATGGTGCTGCGCATCATGCACCCGCTTATAAAACTGGCGCTCGATCTCGGGCCACTCATCGCTTTTTTCGGCAGCTACTACGCCTGGGGTATCTATCCGGCGACGGGCGTATTCATGGCGGCGTCATTGAGTGCTGCTGCGGCCTCGTATGCCCTGGTTCGAAAAATTTCGCCGTTGCTGATATTCAGCGTTGTCGTGGTGACGATTTTCGGCGGACTGACGCTGTGGCTTGAAGATGAGACGTTCATCAAACTGAAGCCGACAATTTATTACACCACAGTGTCGGCGATACTCCTGGGCGGGCTTGCTTTCGGGCGGTTGATCATTAAGGACGTGATGGACCTGGCGATGCCGTTGACAGACGAGGGTTGGCGCAAGCTCACGATCAGGATTGCCATCTTCTACGTGTGTATGGCGGTGTTAAATGAGATCGCCTGGCGCAACACGACGACCGAAACGTGGGTCTGGCTGAAGGTGTGGGGGTTCATCCCGCTCACCATCGTTTTCTTTCTGGCGCAAACGCCGCTTTTTATGCGCTATGAAGTGAAGGCGCCAGAGGATGATGCTTCAAAGGCGTCTTAAGGGCTTGCGGTCAGCGTCGCCAAATCTAGCGGCAGCGCGACAAGACTGCCGTCACCGCTGTGCACCGGCGCGGCATCAAGAGGACGCGTAGAGGTCAAGGCGCTGGCTTCTTCTGCATCGGGCAAGGCGGAGCGTTCAAACAGTGTGATTTTTGCCGGGGCCTTTGGATCGAAGGTGATTTCGATTGCGACGTCGCGGACACCCAGGCCGAAGAGGCGTGCGAACGCCGGGGTGGCGGCGCCAAGTTGTTTCGAATCGAACACGTCCTGGCCTTCGATACGAAGTGACTGCAGGCCAGAGCCGGGGGCAACGGCCAGCCCCATGACAAAGCCGCCGCGCCCGCTGCGCAACGTGCCCGTCAAAACGGTGAGGGCGCCGCGTGTTGCGATGTTGGTGACCGTCAGTGTGGGCGCCGGCAGGCCCAGATTGGTTGCCGGTTTGAACCGGCCCTTTCCTTTGAGGAGGCCGAGTTGGAGGAACTCTTCGTCTGCGTCCGGGAATCCCGCCGCTTTGAGGAACGCTTCATCCGGCGGCAAGTCCGACGGGATCAACCAGCGCGGTCCCTTTGCGGCCCGGTCGTCGTAGTAGATGACATTGAGAGGACGCGGATGGTCTGGTGAATATGCAGGCGCGCGCAGGGCAATGATCGAAGCAACTGCCACTATGAGCGAGCAGATCAATATCGCCGGCGTGTTTGACCGCTGCGCGCTGGATGCGAAAATGGGGCTAAGTGCCAGCGCGAAGGGTGCTAGGGCCAACAGCTTGAAGTGACTGGCGTTAAAGCCGAGGACGGCTTCCAGTGCCAGGAAGTGAGCGAGCCAAAAGAAGGCGGCGGCAGCGAAACCTGCGGCGGAGGTGAACACCAGTTCAGCGTTCGGGCGGAAATATGTTTCGGTCCACCCCATGAGTGCGACAATCAATGCGGGCCACACCAGCGCGTATGAGGCCCCCGGCAAAAACGCGGCGCAAGCGACGGCCAAGACACAGAGCACGAGCCAATTCACGAGCAGGCTGGCGCGTCTGTTGATCAACATTGCTACGAGGCCTGCGACCAAGATCGCCGCGGCTGCGAGTGCGATGCGCGCGGGCCACGGCGCTGGATGATCAAGAGGATGGACGCCCGGCCATACGCCCAACGGATAGGATAGCGCCCACCCCAGGGCGAAGAGGCCGGCGACAGTGCCAACAACCCCGAGCAAGGACCACGCGACGGCGCGCCACGGGAGCGCCGCGCGATGGGCGACGATCAAGCCGATGATCCCCAAGAGTGCTGCGAGCGCTGCAGGTAAATTGAACGCCGCTGGCCAGACGGCCATGGTTTGACCAAAGATATCGAAGTAGCTGGCGTCTGTTTCGGCTTTCAAAGTGGCGAGGTCGACGTCCACTAATTTTGTCATCAAGGCAAAAGTGTTGTCGCCATGATGCTGCAGCGAATTCTTGTCGAGATGGGCGAGGTCGTCGAGGCTGGAATGATAGCGCGACGCTGAGCCGATGATGGCAAAGTTGAAGCCGGTAAGGTTGTAGCGCTTGTAAATGCTGAAATCTGTGTCGTTGGGTAAAAGTTTGTAGATTTCATAGGCGAGCGAATTCGAAACCGGTTGAGCAACCGTGTTTGCGAAAAGATCAATCAGGCGGGCGTTGCCCGTGCCGGTTTCGAACATGATGCTGGGTCCCGAGGCCCCGCGTGCTTCGACATTCACAACGAGGCCGACCTGTTTCATCAACGGGTGATGTTCGGCGAAGGCAAGCGCGCCGCGCAGGCCGGTTTCCTCGCTGTCGGCAATCAGGATGATCACGTCGTTGCGGGCAGGCGGCTTGATTGCCAAGTGGCGCGCCAGTTCAAGCATGACGGCGACGCCCGCGCCGTCATCGGCGACACCCGGTCCAGCGGGCACGCTGTCGTAGTGAGCGGTAGCGAGGATCGCTTTGCCGGCCCCCGTGCCTTTGTGCACAGCGATGATGTTTTCGACTGTCGAGCAACCGGCGCCGCGATCAGGCGGTGAGCATTGAAATGCCGATTGGATTTCGGGGGTGTAACCGGCGGCGGTCAGTTCGGCCATGATGCGATCGCGCACGACAGCGTTTTCGGGTGAGCCCGTAGGGTGGGGACGCTGCTCGGCCAGTAGGCGCGAGAGGGTTGCAAACGCGCGCTCCGACGAGAAGCCGGTGTTCGAGGGTTGCGTTGGGGCAATGAGCTGCGCCTGCCACGCGATCAAGAGCAACGCGGTCAGTGCGGCTACAGCGAACAGTTTTGCGAGCGATGCCATATGCGTCCCCTGTTGTGGTACTGTTTGGCTAGCGCGTTTCCTGGCCGGGCGCACTAGGGATTTGCATCCGCTTGAGATCGACACGCCGGGGCGTAATAAAACCGGGCCTGAAGCCCATAGAGGATGCGATGGTGCAGACGCAATCGATTGTAACCGGGACCGCCTCGCATCCTATGAACACCTCATTCACTGACGACTACCGCCAAGCGCGCGAGCGCTTCGTGTACGCTGCGCACGCGGTGGGCGCGCACGTGGAGTCCGTCATTCATCCCACGCTCCGCGCGCCGGATGGCAGCGACCTCGCCATCGATCTCGCCTGGCGCGGACCCGTGGATGCGCCGCGCGTCTTGCTCGTCACCTCTGGCATGCATGGCTTCGAAGGTCCCGCCGGTTCAGCCGTGCAAAGCGCCTGGCTTGAAAACGCGTCCAAAAGCCCGAAGCCGGGCACCGCTATCTTGATGGTGCATGCGCTGAACCCGTGGGGCTTCGCCTGGGTCAGCCGCCTCACAGAAAACAATGTCGATCTCAACCGCAACTTCGTCGATTGGAACGCGCCGCCGCCCGCCAATCCGCTCTATGCACACGTGCGCGATCTCATCCGCGTGCCCGACATGTCGCTCGAAACCCTGGCGCACCTTCTCGGCGCCCAGCAACTTCTGACGGCCGAACTTGGGCCCGCGGCGATGCAGGTTGCGGTCGATTTCGGACAGTACGACGACGAGGGTGGCATTTCCTTCGGCGGCATGGGCCCCGAATTCGGCCACCGTGTGGTGCGCGACCGCGTTGTGCCCAAGCTCGCGCACGCCAAACACATAGGTGTCGTCGATTGGCACACTGGCGTCGGCGCCTTCGGCGAAATCGCCGTGCTGCCGATCGACGGACCGGGTAGCGCCAACGCCAAGCGCCTGGCCGCGTGGTGGGGCGAAGACCTGGTCGAACGCTGGAAGCGCTCTCCGCTCGAAGAAGCGATTGCGCAAGACCCAAAGCTGAGCGCGATGCCGCAACTCAAGACCGGTCAGATGAAACAAGCCCTCGCGCGCTGGTTGCCCCACGCGGAAATGACCGGCGCCGTCGTCGAATTCGGCACCGAGCGCGATGGCGCCCTGCCCGACCTTGTCTACGTCACGCTTTACGAGCGCTGGCTGCGCTTTGTCGATCGCTCCGACCGCATGGCGGACGCACACGCCCGCTTCCGCGCGATGGCGCGCAAGTGCTTCGTGCCCGACGATGGCCCGTGGCGCGCCCTTGTGCTCAGCGAAGGACCGAAACTGATCGACCTGGCGCTGGAAGGCCTCGCGCGCTGATCGTCCGCCCTTGTCTTGGCGCCGGGATGCCCCGATAACGGACGCCAGCAAAGAGGAAAGCAACCATGTCTCTGCCCGAGAAAGGCCGTCCCATCGGCGAGGTTATCGTGGAGTTGGAAGCCAAGCGCGCGCACGACGTGCGTTGGCAGGATGGGCGCACCTTCGGCATGGTCTATGACGGTGGCCCGTCGGTGCACGAAGTGTCCGAACGCGCCGCAAAACTTTACCTGCACGAAAACGCGCTCAACACGAAGGCCTTCCCCTCGCTCGGCGCCATCCAGGCCGAAGTCGTGCGCTGGACGGCGGACTTGCTGCACGGACCGCAAAGTGCGGCTGGCTTCATGACCAGCGGCGGCACCGAGTCCATTCTCTGCGCCGTGCTCGCCGCGCGCGAACGCGGCCGCAAGGAACGCGGCATCGCGGCTGCCCACATGATCGTGGCCGAAAGCGCGCACGCCGCTTTTCACAAGGCCGCCCACATCTACGACATCAAGCTCACGAAAACCAAGGTGCGCGCCGACTGGACGGCGGACACGAACGCTATGGCGAACGCCGTCACGTCCAACACGGTCCTCATTGTCGGTTCCGCGCCGCAATATCCGCAAGGCGTGATCGACGACATTCCGGCGATCGCGGCACTCGCCCGCGCCGCGAATGCGAACTGCCATGTCGACGCCTGCATGGGCGGTTTCGTGTTGCCCTTCGTGGAGAAATTGGGCCGCCCCGTGCCGCCCTGGGATTTCCGCGTCGATGGGGTGACCTCGATCTCGGCCGACATTCACAAGCTGGGTTACGCGCCCAAGGGAGCTTCGGTCGTGCTCTATCGCGACAAGAATTTGCGCGCCTATCAGACGTTTGTCTTCGACGATTGGCTTGGCGGCTTTTATGCCTCGCCCAATTTGCAAGGCACGCGCTCGGGCCTGCCGATGGCAACCGCTTGGGCCGTGATGCAGCATTTGGGGATCGAGGGCTATCTGCGGCTGACCGCCGCGACGTTGCGCAACGCCGACCAACTGCGCGCAGGTGTCGCCGCCATCGACGGACTCCGCGTGCTCGGCGCCGGCACGTATCACCTGGTCGCGATGGCCGCCGACCCCGCCTCAACGCGCCGCGTCGACATGTTCGCGCTCGGTGACGCGTTGCTCAAACGCGGCTGGTTCCACGACCGCCAGACACCGCCGGATTCTCTGCACTCAACCATTAGCAACGGCAATACCGGCGCGATGGAGCCGTATTTGAAGGACTTGAACGAGTGCGTGATCGAAATCGCGGGCACGAGCGCCGCCGACCGCTCGACGAATTACGCGACGCTGGAGTGAGAGGTGGCGCGTAGCCGGGTGCGTCAACTTTTAATGCTGTTCACCACCAGGGTGTATGCGTAGGTCAATCGCCGGTTTTCTGCGAATAAGGGCATAGACTGCGAACAAGGCAGCCCGGGCATTTAGGTTTTCGGGCTGTGCAAGTGTAGCGGCCGTGGAGGATCAGCCAATGGTGGGCGTGCTGCTTGAAGCGTGTTGGGATGATTTTTTCCAGGTCGTCTTCGACGACGCGTGGAGTTTTGCCGTTTGACAGACCCAAGCGGTGGGCGACGCGGAAGACGTGCGTATCGACGGCGATTGTGGGCACCCCGAAGGCCATGTTCATGACCACGTTTGCGGTTTTGCGGCCTACGCCTGGCAGCGCTTCGAGGGCGTCGCGGTTGTTTGGAACCTCGGCACCGTGGGTTTCGATCAAAAGCCGTGAGAGCGCGATGACATTTTTCGCCTTGCCCCTGAAGAGGCCGATCGTCTTGATGTGTTCGGTCAGGCCCGCTTCTCCCAGTTTCACCATTTGGGCGGGGGTGGTGACGGTTTGGAACAGTTTCGCGGTTGCTTTGTTGACGCCCTTGTCGGTGGCCTGGGCGGACAGAACTACGGCCACGAGCAATGTGTAAGGGTTGACGTGTTCGAGTTCGCCCTTGGGTTCCGGGTTGGCTTTGGCCAGAGTTTCGAAGATGGCGGTGATTTTTTCGGGTTTGGTCACCCAAGATCAATGGCAAAGTGCCAGTGGATTGCCAAGCAGCGCTGGAAGGATTGTCCCCGCTTTGCTATGGTCGGCGATGGCTTGCAAAGACGAACTGCTCATTCTCTGCGCCCGGATTGGCTACAATCCTTGAGGCGCGCCGGTGCCGCAAGAGCGGCAGCTGCGTCTTTCACGTCTTAATTTCTTCGAGAGCGATTTTCATGTCCAGGAAAGCTGCAACACACAATCAGACCAAGCATTGGCAGGCGCTTGACGCCGCGCATCACATTCATCCGTTTACTGAAACGAAGGCGCTGAACGCCAAAGGCGTGCGTGTCATCACCAAAGCCGACGGCATTTATATTTGGGATTCCGAAGGCAACCGGCTGATTGATGGGATGTCGGGCTTGTGGTGCGTCAATGTTGGCTATGGCCGCCAAGAGCTTGCCGATGCCGCGCGCGACGCCATGCAGCAGCTCCCGTACTACAACAACTTTTTTCAGACGACGAACCCTCATGCGACCGAGCTGGCCGCCAAACTCGCCGGACTTTTGCCCAAGGGGCTCGACAGGATTTTCTTCGCAAATTCCGGTTCGGAAGCCAACGACACGGCGTTGAAGCTGATCCGCTATTATTGGAACCTGCAGGGGAAGCCGCAGAAGAAAATTCATATCTCGCGTGAGTACGCCTACCACGGGGTAACGATGGCGGCGGCGTCACTTTCAGGCCTGACGCCTATGCACCCGCAGTTTGACCTGCCGTTGGCGGGGTTTGTCAAAGTGCCGACCGTTTATTGGTACGGATTCGGGGAAGGCAAAGATCCCGATGCTTACGGGCTGGAGGTCGCGCGCAAGCTTGAGGAGAAAATTCTGGAGCTGGGGGCGGACCGGGTGGCGTCGTTTTCGGCAGAGCCAGTGCACGGTGCAGGTGGGTTGATGTTTCCGCCCGATAGCTATTGGCCAGAGATTCAGCGCATTTGCAAAAAGTATGACGTGCTTTTGCATGTCGACGAGGTGATTACGGGTTTTGGGCGAACCGGGCAGTGGTTTGGGTCGCAAACCTTTGGGATATCACCGGATATCATGACCCTGGCGAAGGGTATTTCATCCGGGTATCAGCCGATTTCAGCGGTGGCGCTGGGGCAACGGGTGGGTTCGGCGCTAGCAGAGGCCAATGAGGAGCTTGTTCACGGCTTCACCTGGTCGGGGCATCCAGTCGCCTGTGCGGTGTCATTAAAGAATTTGGAGATCATAGAACGGGAAAATCTCGTCGGTCGCGTGCATGAGGACATTGGCCCCTACTTCCAGATGAAGATTCGTGAATTG
>JAWXBO010000055.1:0-7361 GCA_034440175.1 Alphaproteobacteria bacterium | reverse complement strand
GGGTTGTAGGGTGTTGCTGTCAGATTTTTATGAGTTACGGTCAGATTTATGAGTGCACTTGTTTGCGAAAGCTTGTTCGAAGCCCGGTCCCAGATACCGCGAACTGCGGAGCGCAAGCATATTTTGGTCGTAGGTGGACTGGCTGCATCGTTGACGAATTTTCGAGGCTCATTGATTCAGGCCATGCTCGCTGCCGGACATCGTGTCACCGCGGCTGCAGGCGACAATGATGCGCAAGTGGCCTGGACTTTGCGAGGCTGGGGTGCGGAGTTCGAACATGTGGAACTTGCGCGAGCGGGAATGAATCCGGTTGCGGATATAGCTGCGCTCGGCCGGCTCGTCTCATTGATGCGGCGAACCGCTCCGGATGTGTTTCTGGGTTACACGATTAAGCCTGTCACCTATGGGTTGATCGCGTCGCGCATAGCAGGCGTTCGTCAGCGTTTTGCCATGATTACAGGGCTAGGCTACGCGTTTACAGACGGGGATGAGTTTAGGCGCCGGCTGGCACGTTTCGCTGCAAAAGCTGCATACGCGCTCGCGCTTCGATATGCCGACAAGGTTATTTTTCAGAATCCGGACGATGAAGCACATTTTCTAGAGTTGGGTTTGTTGCGAAATAAATATCAATCAGCCCGAGTCAATGGTTCGGGTGTTGACCTGATGCATTTCCGACCAGCAGCGCTCCAAGGTGGACCGGTCACCTTCCTGATGATTGCGCGGCTGCTTCGCGACAAAGGGCTTTACGATTATGTTGATGCCGCGCGGATCACGAAGAAAGTGCATCCCGACGTGAAGTTTGTGCTCGTGGGTCCATTCGATCCTAATCCCGCCGCCGTCAAATCCGATGAGGTCAAGGCGTGGGTGAGCGAGGGCATCATTGAGTACAGGGGAGCCGTTCAAGACGTGCGCCCTGAAATTGCTGCTTGCCATGTATTGGTGCTGCCGTCGTACCGTGAAGGCACTCCGCGCACGGTGCTTGAAGCGATGGCCATGGGACGTGCAATTATCACGACAGACGTGCCGGGTTGCCGGCAGACGGTTGAGAACGGGGTCAATGGATTGCTGGTGGAGGCCCGAAGCAGCACCGCGCTTGCCAAAGCTATGTCGGTTTTCGCCGTGCGTCCGGATCTGATTTCTTCAGCAGGGTCTGCGTCCCGGCAGCGCGCCGCCTTGCTCTTTGATTCAAGCGCGGTAAGCCGTGATGTCATGGAGCTTTTGGGGCTGCGGGCAGCAACGGCGTAGGTGGCATTGATGTCGTGCGCTTGTTGCGGTTGGCGAATTCGGAGATTTCCGAAATTGCAAATGCGGACAGCGCAATCAAATTGAACCAGAAGATGGGGTGGCGCATAAAGAAACTGGTCATGCTTGTGATGAGCACCGTGGCAAAGGCTGCTAACAGAAGCGCATGTCCGCTGCGCCATGTGAGGGCGCCGACGCGAAAGAGCAACCAGAGAAGTAGAATTAAACCCACGACTCCAGTCTGTAAGGTCCAATCGACTAGGAAATTATGCGCCTCCGTTCCTGTCGTCGTGGGGCCAAAGTTGAAGTACGAATGGGCGCCGACGCCAAAACCAACAATCGGAGACTCTGAGAGCTTTGTGAGCGCGTTACTCCATAAGGCCAGACGGGAATCGCCGCCATCCCAGTTCTGGGAAACGGTCTCGGCAATTTGTTGAGGAATTGACGAACCGGAGAGATATGTCATCAAGCCAGCGAAGATAACCAAACTTGTCGCTGAGAGAACCGATGCTAGGGCGCTGAACACGCCAATCTTTCGCGGAAAGATGAAGGCACCGATTGCACTAGCGGCCAAGATGACTGCGCCAACGTACCAACTCAAAATAAGTCCGTCACTACCGGTTTGAGATCCAACCAACACGGCCGTTGCCGCTATGGCGATCCAGGACACGTATTTCCAACCTAGATTGTTCCGTTTTGCGAAGTAGAGGGCCAAAAATGGAATTGGTGCCAGAAGTACGTTGGGTTGATTGGCGTTGGTCGAGAATGCTGCGAAGCGGCCATCATAGGCTATGCCGAATAGCGGCGTGCCTGTTGTTTCGTAGTACAGCAGGCTGAACGCGGTTGAAACGACGAAAAAAATTAGAGCGCCGGCATAGACTGTCCGCATTTGTTGCATCGTGAAGCCACGCAGCAGGAGCGCCGTACAAAATGCCGATGCCAGACCATAGGCAATCAGATCACGATATCTGTCAGGCGGGTCGGAAGATTGTGTCAGTATACTGAGCGCCGTTGCTGCGAGCAGAACTGGGGCGGCCAGGCACCAAAAGATTATCGTTGGCTCCGTTGCCTTTTGCATCTCGCCTGCCTGCAACGATTTTGGATGGCGCGGACCAAGTTTGACGAGCGCCACCTGCAGGATCCAAAGGGCAACAAGTATTTCACCGGCACCCAGTGGCAGCCACTCCGCGCGCAAAGCCGAAAATACTGTCAGCGGAAGTCCGAAGATAAGCAGATAGTCGGCCGTCTGAAGCCGGGAGTCCGGTGGTCTGGGTTTATCGAGCAAGGTTTCACGGACTGTCATTGGTTCAATCCGCTACGATGCCAATGTAGTGTGGCGTAAACTTTGAGCCCACTCTCTATGCCAACTCAGAAGCATGAGAACCGGCCAGAGTCTTGCCTGCCAATTTCGACCGCCGGAAAGGTGCTGGGCCCAACACGCTGTGATCTTTGCGGAGTTTAGGAGACCTGTCGATTCTATGGAGTCTGCGCTGAGAAGGGACTCTGCCCATTCTCGCAACGGCCCGCGCAGCCAGTCGTCGATTGGAATACCAAAACCTGATTTCGGGCGATCCATAAGATGCCGCGGTACATGCTGGTAGACCATGTCGCGAACAATTCGTTTGCCAACGCCTCCAGCCACTTTGTGGCTGAGCGGCAGCCGCCATGCGAATTCCACCAAGCGATGATCTAAGAAGGGGACACGGCCTTCGAGACTGACGGCCATGGTGGCGCGATCGACTTTGGTCAAGATGTCGCCCGGGAGATAGGTCACCAGATCGAGATACATCATCCTTTCGACAGGACTGAGATCACTTGGTCCGTCATAAGGGGGATTGGACCACGCCTGCCGGTTTTCGGTGTGACGCACCATGGACGTGGGATCAGTCCAGGCTGATACCCATTGGTGATAGGCGTCGGACGGCGACGGGTACGAGAGCAAGTCTGCGAATTTAGAGGTCCGATCTCCAATCAGCATTCGCCCCCGGCCCAATGTGGCTAGCTGATATGCCCTCTCCCATCGCTTCGAACCGCCTGAGCGGATCGCCTGCGCCAGCAGGCGACGGAAGTATTGCGGAAGCTGGGCGATGACCGGCAATAGGCGGTCGGAGACGAAGTGCCGATTGTATCCACCGAACAATTCATCTCCACCATCGCCGGAAAGGGCAACGGTGACATGTTGGCGTGCGAGTTGGGCCACGAGGAATGTCGGGATTTGCGAACTATCGCCAAATGGTTCGTCATAAATTGTTGAGAGGCGCGGAATGACGTCCATCGCTTCACGCGGCGACACGAACAATTCTGTGTGGCCGGTGCCAAGGTGAGCGGCAATTGCTTTGGCGAACGGGGCTTCGTTATAGGCGCGCTCGGTGAAGCCAATTGTAAAGGTTCTCACCGGCCGGCGCGACTGGCGCTGCATCATGGCGACGACGGCTGTTGAGTCGAAGCCGCCCGAAAGGAAGGCGCCCAGTGGAACGTCGGCTTCCATACGAAGGGCTACTGCATTTTCAAATAAGCGCTCGAATTCTTCGCGTGCTTGGAGTTCGTCTATTTTTAGGGGCGTGCGCGCAGCGGCTTCGACAACGTCGCGGGTAACCCAATAGGGGTGCAGATCCGGTTCTTTGCCGAACGCCGTTTCTGCGGATACGGCAGCAATCATGCCGGGCGTGAGTTTTTTGACGCCCCGAAAAATGCTGAAGGGTGCCGGCACATAGCTGTATTGCAGGTAAAGCGAGAGGGCGTTCGGATCAATGTGAGCGGCCCATGCCTTGTGCCGGGCCAAGGCCTTCAATTCCGATCCGAACAACAGGGTCTTGCCCATCCAACCATAGTAAAGCGGCTTTTCACCGAAGCGATCGCAGGCAAGGCTGAGCACGCGTGCCCGCCGGTCCCAAAGCGCCAGGGCAAACATACCATTGGCAGCTTGAAGGGCGCGGCTGAGCCCCCAGGCGGATATCGCGGCCAGCAGCGTCTCGGTGTCTGAATGACCGCTCCACACCGGCGCATGGCCCTCGGATTCGAGCCGCGAGCGGATTTCATGGTGATTGTAGATCTCACCGTTGAAGACCAGCATGTAGCGCTGGCAGTACGACGACATGGGCTGAGCGCCAGCGGTGGACAAGTCGATCACGGCAAGCCTGCGCATCCCCAGTCCGATGCCGGCCTCGCGGTCCCACCAATGCCCAGCGGCGTCGGGTCCTCGATGGCGAAGTGCTGCGGTCATTGCCGTCAAAACGTCGGCACCTTGCATCCGCGTATCGTGGTCGAGTGTCAAATATCCCGTGATCCCGCACATAACTATTGCCCCCATTGCGGGGAACGAGAGGCCACCGGTGATGGGATGTGCAGATTGTCGCGATCGTAGGAAACAGCGAAGGTCGTGATGATGATGAGAAGCGCATGAGACAGTGCGGAGGCTATCGAGAACATCGCGATCGCCTGCAGAGGCGTTGGCGCCAACATAAAAGACGCTGCTGCAGCGCAGAGGACGAGCACGACGTGTATCGTGGCCCAGCAAGCGTGAATGCGATTCATCTTCAACGTTGGGAGGCAGGAGGTTGCATTGGCGGCGAGATGGAACGCTGCGCCGATGGCAACCCATGCGGCGTAGTCGCCCGACAGGCGCCAACCGTCACCGAATGCGAGCGCAAAAAGATCACCGCCGAATGGAAACAGCAGTGCCAGCGGCAGCATGAGCACCAGCAAACATCCAACGTACAACATATAGAGGCGCACAAATTTACTTCTGTCGGTTTCGAAGACGGATACGACGCTACCGATAAACGTGGGCCAGGCCGCAGCGCTGAGAATGCCAGCGGGGGCTGCAATCAAGCGCAGCGCCAAATAGTACAGTCCGCCGATATGCGGTCCGAACAAGGCGGCGACCGTCAACGGGGCGACTTGGTTGCTTGCTTGCTGCACAAATCCGGCAGGCATTGTGAATAGGGGGAGAGCGCGAAACTCACGCGCTGTCTCGACAACGATGGCCAGGCGCAACGATGAGCGGACGCCGCGCAGAATGTGTGAGGACAACATAAGCCAGAGAGTTGCTAACACTTGTCCAATCACAGCGCCGATGAGAAGGCCATCGGGTCCGAAGGCCGCCAGTCCGAGGGCCATTTGCGTTGTAAGAGTGGCGATAGGTGCTACGAGGCTGGCCACGGCAGTCGTGTTGTAGTTGTGACGCCGCCATAGCAAGAAGCGCACAGTGTCGCCAACTGCCGTGGTCGCAAGCGTTGCGGGTATGAAATAGAAATGTTCAGCAATGCTGCCTATTTTCAGGAACGCCGATAGCGGGCCTGCAAAACTCAAATACACGAGGGAAACCACAGGGATCATGACAATGGCGGAACTCAGCGCTGCCATTGCCAAGGCGAATGCTTTTCGCTGGCTGCGAGGCGATTGGATTCCAAGCTCGAACCGCAGCGTCACAAGAGTTGACCCTAAGGTGGTCAATAGCGTCATCGCAAAATAGACGCCGAACGCGTCCGGAGGGTAGAGGCGAAGCAATATCGGAGCCGTTGCAACCGCTAGAAGTTGAGAGGCTATGGCTGCACCCGACAATGCGGCGAAATTTGACGTTACCAACGCCTTCAACATTGCGGCCGCTTTCTTGCGGAAGGCTTGCGCGCGGCGCAGTTGACGTTATTCATCGTCCATTCCTATCTGCGTTCTGCGGTGCGACTCAACGGGTGAACTCATGCCGATTTTGTACGATCCCAAGCGCGTTTTCGATGTCATTGTAAGCGCATGCGGTTTTGTTTTTCTGCTACCGGTGTTTGTGGTGCTTGGTGGGATCGTGCGGGTTTTGCTGGGTTATCCCCTTTTATTCACCCAGCTCCGCCCTGGCCTGCGGGGACAGACGTTCCGCATCTACAAATTCCGAACTATGCGCGAGGTGCGCCGGGCGGATGGGCGGTTGTTGCCTGATGCGCAGCGCCTTACGAAGTTGGGGCGCTTCATGCGCTCGTTTAGCCTCGACGAGCTGCCCTCCCTGTGGAATGTGCTTCGCGGTGACATGAGTCTCGTGGGGCCGCGACCACTTTTGATGGAGTATCTTGAGCTCTACACGCCTGAGCAGGCGCGGCGGCATGAGGTGCGGCCGGGGATAACTGGCTGGGCTCAGGTCAATGGGCGCAATGCCTTGTCGTGGGATGAGAAGTTCAAGTTGGATGTTTGGTATGTGGACAACCAATCATTTTGGCTCGATATGAAGATACTTGCGCTCACGGTGTGGCAGGTTCTGGCGCGCAAGGGTATCAGTGCGGAAGGTCACGCGACGATGCCCCCTTTTGAAGGCAAAAATCACAAGTGAGTGTTGATCTGGTCATTATAGGAGCCGGTGGGTTCGCGCAGGAAGTCGCTTGGGTTGCGCTTCAACAGCGGGATCGCTGGCACGTTCGCGGATTTCTAGGTGATCGTGAGACCTCTGCATTTCTGGCGCTTCCACTTCTAGGGCCCGTCGAAAGTTATAAAGCGCAGCCTGACGCGAAATTCGTCATTGCGCGGGGTGCGCCGCGTTCGAGACACGCGATATGCACCTTAATGTTCGACATTACTGATGATCGCTTTGCAACGCTGATCGATCCGTCGGTCCGTTGCCACGCCAGTGTAAGTTTCGGGTCTGGAAGCATTATTTGCGCAGGTGTTGTTGCAACGGTAGACATCTTGGTGGGCAGGCACACAATCGTGAATCTCAACTCGACAATAGGCCACCAATCGCGCATCGGTGACTTCTGCACCATTGCGCCGCTTGCTGCTGTTTCGGGGAACGTGACTCTTGAAGATGGGGTCGAGATCGGCACGGGTGCGGTCATCCGTCAGGGCCTGCGCATCGGGCGCGGGGCGATGGTGGGGATGGGCGCCGTTGTCACGCGCGATGTCGGCGAAAACGAGTGCGTGGTTGGTAATCCGGCGCGGCGGTTGAAAATGCTGCCGCCGTTCGAGAGCGGGCGATGAGTGCACGCCTGTTCCTCTCGCCGCCGCATATGAGTGGCGAGGAGCAGCGTCTTGTCGCTGAGGCATTCGCCTCGAACTATGTGGCGCCGGCGGGGGAGATGTTGCTGGCGTTCGAGGCCGCGTTTTCTGCTTACACCGGCATCTCGCACTGCGTTGCGCTG
>JAWXBO010000054.1:0-7410 GCA_034440175.1 Alphaproteobacteria bacterium | reverse complement strand
TGCCTCCTTTTCGCCATTGCACGGCGCAGCCAAGAGGCTTCATTTAACCCCCTACCCAGGGGCAGGACCAGCAGCATCCGCCGAGTGGCGAAAATCCGAGGACGAACGGCATGCGAAATGCGTTGTCGCAGCGCAGCGAGGGTGTACCAGGCGCACTCCCGTCGCTGAATAGCGACGGTTTGCTACGACAACTCCGTTGCGTCAGCGGCGAGCTCTGCGGTCGATGTAATTCGGTCCCGACATGATTGACCGCATCCGCAGCATGGAATACCTTTTTGATGTTCGCGAGGCGCTACGACGACAAGCCCACCGATTCCAGATCGGCGCTCGACAGATTGGCCGCGATGCCAACGCGGGCAAACAACCCAAGGGGGAGTACGCCTATGATGCGGCGGGAGGGTGACATGGCGGCCCCATCCATTTATATGTTATTGGCTAAGAGCAGTACGCGCGCGGACTCATGCCTCGTGGGATGTCACGGACGTGGTGGACCTTCCGGCTCGTCGTCAATCAAGGTCGTGATGCTGCTTGTAGAAAGCGAGGCCTTCAGGCTGCGCTGGTATTGTTCGAGCGCGCGCTCTACGCCGGCGGAAGCCGGCAACGCAGCGGGCGTCAAATAGCGGTCCTCGCCCGCGCGACGAACAACGTCCAGCAATTCGAGAACCGATACCGCACTCAAATCACGTGCCGGCAGGTAAGCGGGAGGATCATCGTTGCTTTGGGTCAGCATGCCGCCTTCCTGAAGCGCATCGAGCACCGGATCGATCGCGTGCATCGGAATACGCAGCGGCCGGGCCAATTCCTGCGCGGTCAATGGCGCCTGCGCGCGCCGGTAGCGTGCCACGATGTGGCTCATGAGAATCAGCGCGACGCGCTCGCGCATGCGATTGGAAAGCCGCGGCTCTCCGGAACGCCGAATTACGTACTCCGGATGTTGCACATAAAAGGCGACGCTCGCGCCGAACAGCAGGATGAGCCAGCTCATGTAAAGCCAGATCAAGAACAGGATCAGTACGGCGAAGCTGGAATAAATCGCGGCATAACGGGTCGACGAAGCGACGAATTGCGCAAATCCCCATCCGGCCGTTTGCCACAGAATGCCGCCCACCACGGCACCCATCAATGCCGGGAAGTAGCGCACCCGAGTGTTGGGAATGAACAAATAAACCAGGGCAAAGGCGGCGATCACAAGCAGATAGGGAACGACGCTGCTTAGCTCGTAGAACACCAATCCAAAGGGTTCGATCGATGTTATCCGGCCAACGACGTCGGAGTTCATGACCGCCGTGCTGATGCCGATTGCGGAGAACACCAGAAGCGGCCCGATCAGCAGCACACTGAGATAGCGGCTGAACCGTTCGCCAATCGATCGAGAATGGCTGACATGCCAAATGAAGTTGAACGATTCCTCTATTTTCTGGACCAGGGAAACGGACGTATAGAGCAACAGCGCCAACCCAGCCGAGCCGAGAACGCCCACATGCATGTTTTCGATGAACTGCATGACGTGTCCGGTGACCGCGTCGGCTTCCGGGCCGAGCGGCGCCAGCAGCCGTTGCAGAACGGGTTCAAGCTGGTTGTGAACACCCAGGCCTTTCAACAATGAAAAGCTCAGCGCGAGCAACGGCACGATGGAAAGCAGCGTGGTATAGACCAAACTCATCGCGCGCAATATGAGCTGGCCGGATGCGACATCGCGGGTGAGAACGACGACGACCCGCGCAATATGCACCGCTGCGGTTTGCACGCGTTCAGGTTCAGATTCCGGCGTGCCCCACAAGGCACGCTCAAACGTCTGACGAAGAGAGCCGGAGAAAATTGTCATGTCTGGATGCGTCCGCCCTGGAATGGTTCTGCATTGGATCGTTCGTCATAGTCGGGCTTTCGATCGATCATGTGGCGCTCCTGAAAACTACTTCGATTATGCATCTCGTGGCGGCTCATCGATGCGGTGCGCGCAAGGAGCATCTACGACGCGCATCTAAATGACGGTCGCGTGCGCGCCGGTCGCAGGGGCTCCCTGCCGACGATACCGCGCAGGAGACACCGAAGCAATTCGGCGCCGGTGGTGATGCGCTTCTCTTCGCCATACCAGTATAAGATCATGGTCGATAACGTCATCTTCTGGGTATTCCGGTCAGACTATCATGCGTGAGATCACATCACGCAAGGCGGTCTGGAACCGGCGATGGGGTCTGGCTTGCATAAATGCATAAAGAAAAACGGGCGCCATGGACGCCCGTTCTTTTTTCTGGCGTCAGATCTCACTTCCTGAAAGAAGTAGTCCCGGCCGTTGCGTCCGCGCGCCTCGTCCACCAACCCACGTACCGCCGCCAATACCCCCGCAACGACCTGCGCCTCGCCAATGATCAGGCCGTTGCGCTCGCGCCGCCCGATCACGAAGCGCGCATCGTCCCGCACCGCGGTCGCGGTGGCGGGAAAGCGGCGCAGTTCGGCTCGGCATTCCAATGGAATGCGCCGGAGTCTGTATAGGCCCATTCAATTCCCATTGCGGCGCCATGGAAAGCGGCGGCGCCCTGGAAGGCAAGTAGCCGCCTGATGGCGGGGACGCGCCGATAAACGGTTGGTGGAGTTTCGCGGATAGGGACGGAGCGGCACAATTCGCGGAACGAACGGTCGCGGGTAAACGTCCGAATGCCAGGTGCATACCGGCTTCGTGCGCGCCGGGCGCGATCGGCGCCACCACCAGACCGATCGGTGACCCGACTCAGCTCTCGTCGTCCGCCGCGACCGCCTCCCCCTGCGAGGCCTGCGCTGGTCTCTGTCCTTGCGTGGGCGCAAGCGAGAGTTCGGCCGTGATGCCCTTTTTATCCCTGCGTTTGACCACCTCGGGCTGCTCGATCTCGATGCGTGCCGGGTCGATGCCCGCCGCGCGCAACGTCTCCATCACATTGTCAGCCCGATTTTCCGCGAGGTCTTTCATGGCCCCGTCGGACACGGACTCTATGCCAGCCAGCCAGTCGTACATCGCTTCGTAGAATTTCGGGTCGCCCGGATTGCGCAGAAACATGCCGGCGCGCTTCGGTTCGCCATTTTTGCTGGCGTATCGTCCGGCCCAGTCGCGTACGGCGGACGCATCGGTCTTGCTCTCGGACAGCTTTTCCAGCGCCCGTTGCGTGGCAAGGTTCTCGAATTCGATCGGCACCGCCTTCTCATCCGGTTGAAGCGATCGCCCGAGCGCCCGCGCCACTTCACGGCGGGCGAGTTCGCGTTTCATCGCTGCGCGATCTGTCTCCGGCGCGTACGGGGCCTGTACGATAAGTTTGAGCTGCGGGCGTTCTTCCAGCGCTTTCGCCACGTTCTGCAGCTTCTCTTTTTCCGATGCCGATACCTTGGCGCTGCCGGGCTCGAACGCAATGTTGCCCACATCGCTCCCCTCCTTGTTGTTCTTGTCGCCGCCGAAGATTCCGGCTAACGCACGAAACGGCGCGCTCACGATTCTTTGGATCAGGTTGCCCAGTGCTGCGCGGATGACTGCGCCCATGTCGAACTTCGGATCGTTCAGGTCTCCCTTGATCGGCACCTCGGTATGGATGACGCCGTTTGAGTCGGTCAGCAGTGCGACGGCGAGATCGAGAGGCAGGTCGAGCGCCGAAGGTGCATTGGCTTTTTCGCCGAGTTTGAGTTCGCGAATGGTGATGTCGTTATTAGCGGTCAGTGTCCCGTTGTCAACCTTGTAGGTCACCTCGACCCAGAGCTTGCCTTCATCCACCTTACGTCCGAGAAAGGTCGCCGTATAAGGCGACAGCTCCGGCATTTCGACATTCTGGAATGACGCCGTGATATCCGTCAGGGTTTTGGGCGAAAAGGCATTGATGCGGCCGTTAACCGCCACTGATCCAAAATCGCCGATGTCGCCATCGAACTGCAACGTGGCGACCCGATCTTCTCCGGTGCCGAAGCCGGCCGCAGCGCCTTCGAAGTTGGTCACGTGCGTGGCGAAGGGCAGCACGAGGCTGCGATCGGAATAGTCCACGGTACCATCGCGCACGCGCACGGCGCCGATGCGGATGGGAAACTGCGTGGACTTCTGATTTCCGGATGGGGCTTGGGCCTGAGATTTCGGCTTCTCGGCGCTCGCTGGCTGGGTCTTGATCAGCTGCGCGAGATTGATTTCCCGCTTGTCGGAAATGTCGATGGTCATTTCCGGCGCATCGAGCACGATCTCCTTGATCAGGACACGGTCCGGACCCAGGGTCAGGCGGGCATCGGCGGCCGACATGTTCTTCCAGGCCAGCACTCGCGTCTTGGTGCCCGCCTCGTTCAGGCGGAGGTTAGCCAGCGCGAATCCTCCTTTGGCGGTGAATTCCGGGTTGGCGCTCTGTCGATACGCAATGGTGGCCGTCGCGGAGGCGCTGCCCGAGGCGAGATCCACGGCGGCGTAGCGCGTGATGAGCGGTTGCAGGGGCGTCAGCGCCACGCCACTTGCTTTCATCTTGCCATCGAGCCGCGAGAAATTCTGCGCGAGCAAACCATTGGCTTCGATGAACCCCCCGCTGCCGATATTGGCGGAAGCCTTGAAGGTCATGGGCTTGGTCGCGGCGCTGGCGAAGTTCTCGAGGCGCACTGATACTTCTGCCATCGGTACGGCAATCGGTTTCCCGAAACTCAGGTCCGACAAATCGACATCCAGGTTTTGCACACGCACCTGATCGATCGCGTAAGTCCATGGTTCCTGTGCGGCGGACGAGGGGTTGCCCTCCGTCTTGAAAGTTTCGGCGAGCGCGAATGAACCGTTTGCGCTTCGCTCCAGCCTGAGCGTTCCGCCTTCGACGACGAGCTGCTTCGCGCCAAACTGTTGTTTGGTCAAATTGAAATAACCGCCTTGCAACTGCACTTGCGGAAGCTGCACCGGCGGCGGATCGGCGGCCAGGCGCACTTTCTGCAGCCCCAAGTCCATGTCGCGCGTTTGCACATTGACGCTGCTGGCTCCAATGGTAACCTCCAACCCGGCTTTGCCATTCAAGCTCGCTGCGTGCAGGTCGAGCGGACGCTGCTTGTCGGTATAGCGCAGCGCAACGTTGTCCACGTTGATCTCGCGCAGCTCAAACGTCCAGGGGCTCGGCTCGCCGGGATTGCGCTGCTCGGCCTTTGTGCCGGAATCTTTCCTACTGGATGGTTTGGCCGCGGACGCATTGACGGCTGCCTTCGTATCAGATTCCGATGCGGCAGCGCCAGGCCGCGCCAGCCCGGTCCAATTCAAGGTGCCGTCGGCATGCTTGACGACAAGTAAATTACCATTGGTCAAATTGACCTCAGGCAGCACCAACGCACGGCGAGCGAGTTCAAAAGTGCCGTCCTGCACCGCCAGCGACTTGAGTGCCAGCATGGGCTCTGCTGCGTCGTCGCGCGCCACACTCAGATCAGTGGCCTCGGCACGAATTCCAGACAGGGCAAGCTTTGTCTTGCTTGCCGCATTATCGAACTTATAGTGGGTCGCGATGGTGAGTTGACCTTCCGGCTTGGCCAGGCGCACGTCATCCCGCAGGAATTTCCAGATCGTCGCGAGCTGCATGCCCCGCAATTCCAGGTCGCCCTCCGACTGCAGCGGTTGCAACGTCAGATCACCGCGCCATGTCAACGCACCGCCGTCGACGAACTTTGCAATGACCGAGTAGTGGCCCTCGCGATCCGGTACCGTGGACAGATTCTCCAATTCAATCCGGATCGGCAGAATTTTCGTAGCGGCCGGATCTTCCGAGACCTCGCGGTAGCTCAACACGCCGTCGTTGGCGACCAGGTGGTTTACCGTAATGCGCGGCGTCGTGGCGTCAGGCTTTGAAGGGGGCGCGCTTTGCTTCCAGCGCTGCGCGACTTCCGCGAAATTCAGGTGGCCGTTCGCTCCCGTTTCGAGCATGACCTGTAATCCGTCGCTGTGCGCTTCACTCAACACCCAGCCCCTGCCGAATCCACTCCCCCATAAGCTCAGATTCAGATGCACGCGACGCGCCGTCACCAGGGGCGGCTTGCTGCCTTGGGCCAGACGCAAGCCGGTCGCATCGACGCTCAGCGCAAAGGGATTGACCTTGATCCTCTCCACGGTCAAGGTCTGGCCGAGGCGTTGCTCGACCAGCGCGACGAGTTGCTGCTCGATCAGGCGCGGAGCAAGGAAAAATCCGGAGGCCGCATAGAGCAGGACGACGACAGCGATGACACTGAAAGTGACGAGCAGACCACGGCCGCGGAATTTGCGCATAGGTTGGTAACCGTTAAATTCCTCGTTACCTGGGCGGCGTCATCGCACGGGTTTTCGTCGGTAACGAGCAAAGGTCTCCCTGTTCGGTTAATTAGCAGGAATCGCTCCCAGCGCATTCGTGGTTTGAGATCCATGCGCATCTCCCAATGGAACCACGACGTTAGCGTGCACTCTGGTGTTTAGGCCGGAGCGGGATTCCCGGCAAGACTTACCGGGCGCCTTGTAGCTTTTGCACGCAGCCAGCAAGGCGCCATGCTGTGAAGGCGCGTCCTACTTTGCCAGTTGCACCAGCACGCGCCGGTTCTTCTGCTTGTCCGCCGCGGTTTTCTCGGGGGAGACGAGCGGTTTCGAAGACCCCGCTCCACGGGGCACACACGGCAGTTTCATGCCTTTGGCTTTGAGCGCGGCGCAGACCGTCTGCGCCCGCGCAAGGGACAGTTTCTGATTTGCCGCTGCAGTCCCGTCCGCGTCGGTATGGCCTTGGGCACTCACGTTAAGGTTGGGTAAAGCGGACAGAGGCTTGGAATAGTTGCTGATGACTTTAAGCAGGCCGGTGATGCGTTTCTCGTTTCCGGTGGCGAATTCCGCCTTGCCCGTCCTGAACTCGAACTGTCCGTCCCGGTGCTGCTGGTCGGCCAGCGACTTATTGACCTTTTCCAGTAAAGAGCCTTTGCCCAGGCCGCCGAGATCAGGAACCTTGGGCAGGTCAATCGCATGGGCTGGGGTGCAAACCACCATGAAAAAACCGATCAGGGCAAAAATGAATCGCATGAATGCTCACCTCATTGATCTAAAGGATGCAGCATACCCAAATGATAGGCCTCGCGCGGCGCGCGGCGCTTTCGACTCTGGCCCTGATCCGCGCAACAGGCGTAGCATAGGAGTGACCAGAGGTCACTATGGATACGCAGAAGGATACGCAGAAGTTTGATGAATTGCGCCAGAAAATGGTGATGGAAATCTCCGCCATCACCGCGCTCGTTGGTCACCGCATCGGCAAATACAACATCGATCCCGCCGTATTGGAAATCATGGGCAAGGTGGCCCGGCACGAATTCGTGCCGGTCGAAATCCAGCCCTATGCTTACATGGACCGCCCGCTGCCGATCGGCTACGACAAGACCATCTCCCAGCCCTTCATCGTCGCGCTGATGACCGACCTGTTGCAGGTCGGCCCGGAAGACACGGTCCTC
>JAWXBO010000053.1:0-2920 GCA_034440175.1 Alphaproteobacteria bacterium | reverse complement strand
TAACCGTCCGCCGTTTCGATCAGGCAAGCCGACCGATGGCCGAAGCCAGCGTCACATAGACCTTGCCTGTTTGTGACGTCAGGTAGGTTTCAACCAGGACATTCTCGCGGTCGCTGTGCGACGTTTGCTCGAGCAAGGCCTCAAACACCTGCACATAGCGATCTACTGTGTCCCTGAACTCGCGGTCATCGCGGTATTTTTGTGATATCAAACCCGCATGCTCGGCACCAAGCACACTTGCCAACCGGCGCGCGAATACATTGCGTTCGCCATTGCGATAGCGGCGCACAAGGTCAAGCGGTGGATCGTCTTCAAGGAACCGGCTGAGGTCAATCGCCAAGGCTTGCAGTGATTCGATCATGTGGCGAGCCGAAGTATGGCGCGGTTGAGGTTCGGCTGTGTTCTCGCCAGTCTGTGATTGAGCGCGCACGGGAAGCTGAGGCTGTTGCAAAAGGTGAGAGTGCGGCGGCTCAGCCTGCCCAAGCCTGTCGCGGCCTTGATCGGCCCTGACATCACTACGTCGCGGCGGTTGTGGAATACGGCGATCACCGTCACGCGCTTCTGCCGCCGCGAGCAATGCTTTCATATCCCAGCTGCCGCGATCGTCAGCCGGAAAATCCTGCCCGTCGAGGGGCTGCCGGAGGGGCCGCTTTGCCATTCCAAACCATCCGCGCTGATCGCCATTGCCCGCCGGCGGCAAGTGCCGGGCATTGTGGGAAGGGGCTCGCGCCCGGTAGTTCGGAGCTGGCTCCTGCACCGGGGGTGGAATGTTGAAATCCGGCACTTGTCCAGGCTGCAATTGGGGCACCCTGAAATGAGGTATGGAAGGCGGGGCACCATCGTGTACCTGCGGCGCTCGCGGCGGTTGTGGGTGCGCAGGTTGCGGGGCCTGGACTGGGCGCGTTGGTGGCAACGGGGCGCTGAGTTGCAAAGGCTGTTGCCGCGCCATCTCAATGGCTTGCACCCGGTCAAAGGCCGAGCTCAAGCGCTCAGTCAGATCATTCATTCCTAGCGCCTGCTGATCCAGCAACAAGCGCAGGTTCTTGGCCTGGGTTGCAGCTTCAGTTGGCAACTCGTGCAACATCTTCGACAGGCGTGTCACGGTGCTCTCAATTTGCTGAGAGGCCGTGGTCGCGGTATCTCGCAACCCCATCAGAACCGTTCCCAGCCGGCCTGCCGCATCGAATGAGCTGTCGCCGGCAGAGCGGATTGTCTGCATCGCTTGCTCAAGTCCCGAAGACGTAAGTTCGCTGGACGTCCGGAGCTTTTCAGCTTCGCGGGCAAACAGCTGCGTTGTCTCGACAATACGCTGCGCCATGATTGCAGCCGTGTCGTCAAGTCGACGCGCCCCTTCCATCGTGAATGTGCCAATTTTCTTGGTCTCGTCGGTCATCGAAACGACGAGCTTGTTCATCCCCTCCCGCTGATAGTCCAACGCGCGGGCCATGTGATCGTTTTCTTGCTTGAGCCGGTCGATGGTATCAGCCAGCGCCGCGCGCTGTCGTTCATGCCGCGCCACGACTTGTTCTGATCGTGCTGCCGCCGCCTCCGATGCCGCATCCAAGCGCTGCGCTTGCCGCTCGATTTCTTTGCCGGTTTCAAGAGCCTTTGCCGAAACGTTGTGCGAGGCCGACTGCAGCGTTGAAATCAATCCGGCAATCGCACCATGTTCGGCGTGAAGGCTCTCACTCGCTGTTCGTGCCGCCGCTCGCGCGTCCTGTAATTTCGAAGTCAGGGTTTGCGACGCCGTCAATACCACCGTGTCCAACGCCTGCGTAAACTGAGCCAGCTTTTCGCGCTCTGCTCCCAATTTCCCCGTCGCGATCTCGACACGCTCTTGGGCCGCCTGGGCGGTTCGTTCGATAAAAGAAAGCCGCTCGTTCGTTGCCACTTCAAGTGTAGCCATGCGTGCTGTGGCAGATTCAACGGCCGTGTTGAACACCTCAAGCTCGCGCCGGATGGCGCGTCCAAGCCTGGTCAGATTACGGGCTGCGTGTTCTTCCGGCTCTGCCAGATGCGAGGCGACGATCGCAAGCGATGTCGATTGGCGCCGCATGATCTTCGCTTCACGCACTAAAATAGCGATCAAAATCGCCAGGGCAATCGGAACAATGATCACGGCCGCAATCAAATAATACCACTCATTCGCAAGCGTCAAAAGCCGGTCGACGCCGACCAGGCCCACGCCATATGCACTGATTCCCGCGACCCAGAACGCTGCGAAGAATAATGATGCCCAGACAACAAGACCGCCAGACTCCAGAGGTACATGCACCGGCGAAACTTCAACGTCAGGTGGGTCCCGCGCATCCATTGCAGGCGTGCGCACACGCGCCGGCCGTGCGCTCACCTGGGGGGAGGCCGGGATCGGCGATTCCGTGTCGGCGTGGACCTTTGCTGGCTCAACGCGTTGCATTTACGATTCTCAAATCCAGCCGTTTGACTGCCTGGAACGAATACTGGTCCGGAATGAACCCTCGTTAACCAAAAACTTACCACTTTTTTTTGAAGCACGCATCGGAGAAGATTCGCCACAGTACAAGGGTTGTGGATCGAAACATCTTCGACGACAGAGGCTTAGGGGAAAATAAGTTAACGAACGCGGCGGTTCAGAATAAAATATTCATGCCAGCCTCCGGCCCTGGTGACAGATCGATTCGATAGGTGCACACCAGGGCGAAGCATTTGATCCGCAAAGGAGTGCGCCGATGTCGATGTTGATCGCTGCCGCAGTTTTCTTTCTGTCAATTCACTTGCTCATCGCTGGAACAAAACTCAGGGATTTCATTGTCGGCAGGCTTGGCGAACGCGGATATCTGGCCGCGTTCTCGCTCGCCAGCCTTGCTGGCATCGTTTGGCTTGTTTTGAGCTACAACGCAGCCAGCAGCGAAGGGTCGCCAATATTGTGGGATTTTGGACC
>JAWXBO010000052.1:0-13145 GCA_034440175.1 Alphaproteobacteria bacterium | reverse complement strand
CGCAAACTCGCAGCCCTCAACCACGACCGCGCCGTCATGGCCGCCGACAAGCTCTCCCGCATCAAGGGCGTCGAACTCGTCACGCCCACCTTCTTCAACGAATTCACGCTCAAGCTGTCCAAGCCCGCCGCCCCCATTGTCGACGCGCTGGCAAAACAGGACATCATCGCCGGTGTCCCCGTATCGCGCCTCAAGCCGCACGACAAGGCTGCCACGAACCTGCTCCTTGTCGCCGTCACCGAAACCACGACCCCCGCCGATATCGAAGCCTTCGCGGCCGCCCTCACCAAGGTGCTCTCATGACCGAACTCAAAACCATCTCCGGCCACCGCGGTCTCGACCACGAAGTCGAGCTCATCTTCGAACTCGGCCGCCAGGGCAAATGCGGCGTCGATCTGCCCGAGCCTGAACTGAAAGCCGACCGCCTCGGCGGCCTGCGCCGTCGTGGGCTCATAGGCCTGCCGGGCCTCAGCGAACCCGAAGTGGTGCGCCACTACGTGAGGCTCAGCCGCAAGAACTACGCCATCGACAGCGGCTTTTATCCGTTGGGCTCGTGCACCATGAAGCACAACCCGCGCCTCAACGAAAAGATGGCGCGCCTTCCGGGCTTCGCCGACATCCACCCCCTGCAACCAGCGTCCACCATCCAAGGCGCTCTCGGCCTCATCGATCACCTCGCGCACTGGCTGAAACTTCTTACCAACATGCCGGCCGTCGCCATGAGCCCCAAGGCAGGCGCCCACGGCGAGTATTGCGGCATGATGGCAATCAAAGCCGCCCACGAAGCGCACGGCCAAAAGCGCCACGTCGTTCTTGTCCCCGAATCTGCCCACGGCACCAACCCGGCAACCGCGGCCCTCGTCGGCTACACCGTCGAAGAAGTCCCCGCCAACGACAAGGGCCGCGTCGACCTCGCCGCGTTAAAATCAAAGCTCGGCCCCCACGTCGCGGCCATCATGCTCACAAACCCCAACACCTGCGGCCTTTTCGAAAACGACATGCTGGAAATCTCGGCGGCCGTGCACAAGGCCGGCGCCTATTTCTATTGCGACGGCGCCAACTTCAACGCCATCGTCGGCCGCGTGCGACCCGGCGATCTCGGCATCGACGCCATGCACATCAACCTGCACAAAACCTTCTCGACCCCACACGGCGGCGGCGGCCCCGGCGCCGGCCCCGTCGTGCTCTCGGCCGCCCTCGCACCCTACGCGCCGCTGCCCTTGATCGTCCACGGCCCGAACGGCTTCGAGCTCATCGAAGACAACGCCACAGCCAAGGCCCACGACGCTCAACCCTTCGGCCGCATGTGCGCTTTCCACGGCCAGATGGGCATGTTCGTGCGCGCGATGGCCTACATGCTCAGCCACGGCGCCGATGGCCTCGCCCAAGTCTCCGGCGACGCGGTGCTCAACGCCAACTACATTCTCGCGTCGTTGAAAGACGAAATCTCCGCCCCATTCGGCAACGGCCCCTGCATGCACGAGGCGCTGTTCGACGACACATTTCTGAAAGACACCGGCGTCACCACGCTCGACCTCGCCAAGGCACTGATCGACGAAGGCTATCATCCGATGACGATGTACTTTCCACTTGTCGTCCACGGCGCCATGCTGATCGAACCCACCGAAACGGAGTCGAAACACGCCCTCGACGAATTCATAAAGGTCATGCGCGGCCTCACGGCTGAGGCAAAGGCCGGCAACAAAGCCCGCTTCGAAGGCGCCCCGCACTTCGCCCCGCGCCGCCGCCTCGACGAAACCGCCGCCGCCCGCAAACCCATCCTGCGCTGGACCCCGCCCCCCACGACAAAGGCGCAAGCGGCGGAGTAGGGATTGTCGAAACCGGTGAGTGAGCCTACAGTGATTGCAACGAGAAGGAGCTTCAAGCCATGGCAACCGATTGGAACATTCAGGGCCCGATGATCACGAGCTGCAACTGCGAGTTCGGCTGCCCGTGCCAGTTCAACGCGCTGCCTTCGCACGGCCACTGTCACGCGTCGGTCGGGATGAAGATCACGCGCGGCCATTTTGGAGAGACGAAGCTTGACGGCATGGCCTGGGCGGCAATCTTCAAATGGCCGAAGGCGATCCACGAAGGCAACGGTGAAGCGCTCGCGGTGATCGAGCAAAGCGGCACGCCGGAGCAACGCGAAGCCGTGCTGAAGATCATCACCGGTCAAGAGACGACGCCCGGCGCCACGATCTTCAACGTGTTCGCCGGCACGCTCACGAAATTTCATGAGCCGCGTTACGCCAAAGTCGACATCGATGCCGACTACAAAAAGGTGACTGGCACGATCCGCGTCGCGGGGATCACCGAAGTCAAGGTGGAACCGATCAGAAATCCGGTCACAGGCGCCGAACACCGCGCCCGCGTGACGATTCCCGCCGGGTTTGAATATCACGAAGCCGAGTACGGCAGCTCGACCACCAAGACCGGCGAACCGATGCCGCTCGCCTGGACCGGCAAGCATGGACATATCACGATGATGGATATGGGCCCGAACGGTCCGCGTCACTGATCGCACATGCAGGAAAGCGCAGGCGCGCGCACGCCCCTCATCGCGCCAGACACGATTGTCGCGCTTGCCGCAGTCGTCATAGCAAGCGCGCTCGCATGGTGGTGGCTGATCGCCGCGCACGGGGGTATGAGCACGCCTGACGCGGGCATGGACGCGATGCCTGCCATGGGCTGGACCCCGGCCTACGCGGTCTCAATGTTCGTGATGTGGACGATCATGATGGTGGCGATGATGCTGCCGTCGGCCTTGCCCATGATCCTGCTCCACGCGCGCACGGCCAAGGATAGCCGGTTCGCCACGGTCGCCTTCGCGTCCGCTTACCTTGCTGTGTGGACGGGCTTCTCCGCGCTCGCCACAATCGCACAGTGGCTTTTGAGCGAGATCGGTGTGTTGAACGAAGCGATGCAGCTGCACAGCAACGTGTTGGCAGCCGTGCTGCTCGCAGGCGCAGGCATTTATCAGCTGACGCCGTTGAAGCAGCTTTGTCTGAGCCACTGCCGCGCGCCACTCACCTTTCTCATGCAGCATTGGCGTCCGGGCGTATATGGAGCGATCCGCATGGGTCTCGCCCACGGCGCTTATTGCGTCGGGTGCTGCTGGTTCATCATGGCGCTGTTGTTCGCAGGCGGCGTCATGAACCTGATCTGGATCGCCCTCCTTGCCGCCTTCGTGATGGCAGAGCGCCTGCTACCGTTCGGTGACCTGGTGGGCAAGATGGCAGGCGTCGGCGCGATGGGGTTGGCAGTGTATGTACTGGCAGCCGGCACCTGACCCGGTGCGGCACGAAGCGGAATTCCGGCGCATCATTGAAGCGGACCCCACCATCACCAGGCTCCTCGCCGCGATGCAGACGTTCGAGGCGCCGGACCTCTGGCTCGTCAGCGGCGTTCTGTTCCAAACCGTCTGGAACGTCCTTGAGCGCCGCCCGCACGGCCACGGCATCCTGGACTATGACCTTTTCTACTTCGACCCCGACACGTCCGAAGAAACCGAAGACCGCTGGATCAAACGCGCCGCCAGCCACTTCGCCTTCGCCGGCCGCGAAGTCCAACTGCGAAACCAGGCACGCGTCCACCTCTGGTATCCGAAGAAGTTCTCCATTCCGTACCCGCAACTGCACTCGTCCTGCGACGGCGTCCGCCAATTCCTGATGCCAGCCTGCATGGTCGCGGTGCGGCCGCGGCCGAACGGCGTTGAGTTGTTCGCGCCCATGGGCCTCGACGACATCTTCGACCGGCTGATCCGCCACAATCTGTTGTGGCAAGGACCACCGCGCCAGAGATATCTGGAAAAGGCAAGGCGCTACATGCGAGACTGGCCGTCGGTTCGTTTCGCACCGGAGAAAGCCGCATGATGTTTCGATTGTTCGCTGCCCTCATGTTCGCAGCCACCTTGGCGCTGTCGGCCCACGCCGCGGACAAGATCCTGCGCCTCGTGCCCATGGACGAAGGCTCGGGCGATGCGTCGTTCCTGAACTTCCGCAACGAGTTGAAAGCGATCATCTCCCGCAAGGACGCAGCCGCGCTTATAAAACACGTCGCACCCAACGTAACCAACAGTTTCGGAGGCGGCTGGGGGGCGGCCGACTTCAAAAAGACGTGGAAGCTGGGCGACCCCAAGAGCCTGGTGTGGCGCGCCCTATCAATCGTCGTGGAACACGGCGGCAATTTCGACAACAAAACGACGTTCAGCGCGCCCTATGTCTTCAGCGCGTGGCCCGATGACGCCGATCCCTACATCACTGTGGCCGTTGTCGTACCAAACGCCGTTCTGCGTGCAGCGCCTCGCGCCGATGGCGCCATAGTACGCAGGCTAAACCACGATCTGCTTGAAGTCCTCAAATCCGCAGGCAAATCGCAGCACGAAGCCGGGCCCAACGACTGGGACGAAGTGAAAGACGCCGGGGGCAAGCATGGTTTCGTCCCTGCGAGCGAAGTCCGCAGTCCCGTCGACTACCGCGCCATTTTCGAGAAGCGCAAGGGCAAGTGGATCCTCACCACCTTCATCGCCGGCGATTGATGGCGCAACTGGTCTCATTGAACCTCGAACTCACTGCGCCCTACGATTGGTCCTTGCTGGTTAAGTTCTTTTCAGCCCGCGTCATCCCCGGTGTCGATCATGTGGTGGCGAATACCTACAGCCGGACCATCTCGATGGGGCGGGGAACCGGCAGTCTCACCATCTCGCCGGCCGCAAAGGCTTTGTCGGCGCGGGTTCATTTCACCGGCTCAATCAATGAAGAGCTCGTCTCAAAAAAGCTGCGCCGTCTCGCCAACACCGATGCGCCAATTGGCGAAATCAGCAAGCACTTCGCGCGCGACAAAATCCTGGCACCACTGATGCGCAAGCGCCTCGGCCTGCGTGTCCCCGGTGTTTGGGATCCCTTCGAACTCGGCGTGCGCGCAATCTTGGGCCAGCAAGTCAGCGTCGCGGGCGCGACAACGCTCGCGGGCCGCATCGCGCTCAAATTCGGCAGGAAAATCAAAACCAGTTTGCCCGACCTCACCCATCTTTTTCCCACGGCCGCAACTATGGCGGAGGCAAACTTGAGCGGCATGGGTCTCACAACCCGGCGCGCCGCGACGATCACCGGTTTCGCGAAAGCTGTCTGCGCCAACCCCGGCCTCCTCGATAGTTCAAAGAAGCTCGACGAATTCGTGGCAGGCCTGGTCAGCCTCGACGGCTTCGGCCCGTGGACCGCGCACTACATGGCCATGCGCCTTGGCTACACCGATGCGTTCCCCGCCTCCGACCTCGGCATACGCAAAGCGCTCGCGATGGTGCCTGAAAACAAAGTCATCCGCATCGCCGAACCCTGGCGCCCCTACCGCGCAAACGCGGCAATGCACTTGTGGATGTCGCTGGGCGATTAGCCATTGCCCCCCTCTCTGTCTTCCCCCGCTTGCGGGGGAAGACCCTGCGCAGCCCTTGTGGCTCGCAGGGGATGGGGGGAAGTCAAAACTGCGCCACCTTCCCCCCATCGTCTGCGAGCCGCCTACCGGCGCGCAGCCACTTGCCCCCGCAAGCGGGGGAAGAGGACAGCAACGCCGATCTCTTCCCCCGCTTGCGGAGGATGCGGAAAAATAAATATAATGCCAGCCATTGACAGAGTTCATGGTTTGTACTATATCTTGAGCATGCGCCAAAACATGCATCGCACCGCCGAAAAGCCTGAGATCGCCCCGCAAGCCTTTGACCGCTTCGAAAGCGACGATCCGGACATTCCTGTCCTCGTTGTCTACGGCACTGAACAGGCCAATGCCGCCATGGGCCTGCCCAGCACCGGGCAGCCAATGGAAATCGCCTCAATTCCACACCTGCCATTTCCCACGGCGGCGGAGCTGGATTTGCAGTTCGAACTATTCCGCCGCCGCGCCGTCGTCATCTGGCCGCTCCCCGGACCTGAAGGGATCGTCCTCGCTGAGGATCACGCACGCCAGATCGCCGCCAAGGGCACGCGGGCCGTGGGTGTTCTGAAGCCTGAGAGGGGACACAGTGAACTGCCCGATCTGACTGCCGTGCTTTCAAACAGGCTTGCCAGGCGCCGGGCTAGGGACTGCATTCGCGAGTGTCTTGCCGAAGCATCATCACTGGCGCTTCCCGAGCGCGGCAGCATAGCCCCGCGCGCGGTTATAGCAGTGCCGCTCACGGGCGACCGCGGCATAATCATCCAAGACGTCGAGAAGTTTATCGCGCGCCAGATGATCTGGGTCGATCCGAAAATGTATAAGGTCATGGCGATCTGGTGCCTGCACGCCTGGTGCGTCAGGCACGCCTCAAATCCGTTCGACTTCTCGCCCAGACTGATTCTGTTGGGAATGGAAACGTGCAGCGACAATGACAGGGTATTGCGCGTGATCTCCTGGTTGGTGCCGGGTCCCCAGGTGGTTACCCACGCAAGTCCGCAATGGTTGGCAGAACTTGCCCGTCAGCCGAAATCGACGCTGTTGCTCGAAGACTGGTCCGGCACATTTTTTGGTTTTGAAGTTACATGCGCCTTGCTGGCCGCCAGTGGCAGGCGCGATGGGGTCTATCTGTCAGGCAGCCCTCGGGTGAGTACAGCCCTGCCGTCTTGCTTTGCCCCGGTTGCGATCGCGACTTCGGCCATGCCGCCGCTCCTTGTTGGCGCTAATGCGATGATGGTGAAAGTAGCTCGGCCACAGCGTGGCTTTGAGCAGGTGCCAAATGTCTTTGGTCCGGCCCCTGAGGAGGTGCTGCAACTACGCGCACGCCTGCACGCCTTGGCCGACGACATCGTGGAAAAAATCGATCCCACCACAACCAGAACGGATCACTTTAAGAACCCGCTCACAGGCAGGTCATGGAGTATACTCCACACCCTAACAAAGGCGATATTCGAGCGAAACGCCGAACAAACCAAAATGGAGGAAGACTTGAAAGCGTGCGAGTTCGAAGGCGCTGATCTGACGCTTTTGAAGCTCCTGCAAAGTTTGTCGAGCATGTCACCGTCAGGGGATGTTTCGACCGCGAAAATCCTGGAGAGTGTCAACGAACCGCCGGAAAATGAAAATACGCCTCTATGCGGGAAGCGCCTGGCGGCAAAACTGGAACGCTATGGGTTGCGCGCGGCCACGATCCGGTTCAAAGACGGCCAAATTGCCCGCGGCTACCGCGGCGAGGACATCGCAAAAGCACTGCTTCAAAAGGCGACCGTAGCACCAGTGTAGCACCAGTGTAGCAGATTTGTAGCACGAAAAACCTTGGCTTTAAGCGAATGTAGCAGATGTAGCAGGAATCCGGGAAGCGGCGAAAGTGTTGTTATGAACAGGATTGGACCCACACGATGTAGTGACACCATCATGCTCTTGGTCGAACACGTGCCAACACCCATCGGGGGCCTCACCATCACCCATGACGGCAAACGCATCTGCAACGCTGAATTTTCTGATCAAGAAAGACGCCGCGCCGAAGAACTCGCCAAACATTTCCCGCACGCCTCCATCAAGCGCGCGACCGAACGCTCGGTGTTTGCCGGCGCACTCGCGCGCTACTTCAAGGGTGACCTGCGCGCCATCGACAAACTCCCCGTCGCCAAACTGGGCACCGAATTTCAGCAACGCGCCTGGAAAGCCCTCCGTCGCATCCCCGCAGGCCAAACCCGCTTCTACGGCGAACAGGCGGCAATCCTCGACCACCCCAACGCCGCCCGCGCCATCGGCCGCGCCAATGGCCTGAACCCAATCTCAATCATCGTACCCTGTCACCGTCTCATCGCCACCAACGGCTCCCTCGTCCACTACGGCGGAGGAATAACGCGAAAACGCTGGCTGCTGGAACATGAGGCCCGCCATGCCTGAGCCAAAACAATGACCGTCCAAGTACTAGAGCGCGTAACGCAAGCCACGCCGTCTTACCGCGTCCCCCCATCGTCTGCGAGCCGCCTAGCGGCGCGCAGCCACTTGCCCCCGCAAGCGGGGGAAGACAGCACAGTCTTTCATCTTCCCCCGCCTGCGGGGGAAGTGGCTGCGCCGACCGGAGCTTTAGCGTAAGCGGGCTGCAGGGGATGGGGGAACGTTCGCACTCTCGTGTCAGCTACTGGTATAACCCTACTCCGCCGCCTGCGGCTTGAGCTTTTCCACCGGCTGGTCAAGGCGGCCAAGAAGCGGGGACAGGACCAATAGCGCGGCGCCGATCCCGGTTCCCCACAACGCGATTGTCGTGAAAACGTCGTTGTATGTGGCCAACGCTTTGGCCGGATCCAGCACCTGGCCCGCGATCGTTTCGGTGGCGGCGAGTTGGGCGATCAGAGCCGAGAGATAGCCCGCGGCCGCAGAGGCCAAAAACCACGTCGCCATGATGGTCGCGATAATCGCAGGCGGCGCGAGTTTAGACATCTGCGACAGGCCGACCGGCGACAGGCACAACTCGCCGGTCGTGTGCAGCAAATAGGCCAGCACCAGAAAAATCATCGGCACACGGAAATCTTCGCCGGCGAAATTCTCGGAACCCCAAACCAAAAGAAAGAATCCGGCACTGACTTGCAACAGCGCCAGCGCGAATTTCGCGGGCGGGTTGGGGTCAAGCCCACGCCGCGCCAGAAACGCCCAAAGTGCCGCGAAGGCCGGCGCCAGCAACAGAATGAAACCGGAGTTGAACGACGCCGTTTGTGCAGGCTGAATGGCGACGCCGAAGAGATCGAGCACCGTGTTGCGCTCGGCAAAGAGTTTGAGCGACGACCCGGCCTGATTGAACAACGTCCAGAAAACGACGGCAGTCGCAATCAGCAGAAGCGCCAACATCAGTCGCGCGGCCTCCGCCCGCGTGCACTGGCGCGCCATGAACGCGCCAATATAGATCAGCACGCAAACAGCACCGGCACTAAGCGCGTAACCCACCAGATCAAAGCGCTGCACGAACGCCCAAACCAAACCAAGGCCAGCGAGCGATGCCAGATAAATCACCCACTCCAGAGTGATCGGACCTAAAACGGGTTTGGTGAGCTTCGCCAGATCGGGCGGCTCGCCGTGCCCTTCAAGCATCGGCTTGCCCCAGACGAAAACCAGATAGCCAGCAAGCATCCCCAAACCAGCCAGGCCGAAACCCAACCACCAGCCGAACTCCTGGCCCAGCCAGCCGCACAGGATAGCCGCCCAAAAGCTCCCCAGATTGATGCCGTAGTAAAACAATGTGAAACCGGAATCCCGGCGCGGATCGGACTTGGGATAAAGCTGACCGACCAGCGACGAAATATTCGGCTTCAGGAAACCCACGCCCATCACAATCAAAGCCAACGCCATATAAAACACGCCCGCAAAGAACGGATCGCGGCCTCGCACCGAAAGTTCAAACGAGCCCTTGGGCAGGATCGCGGGCAGAACCGCATCTGCGGCCAAATCCTTGATCGTCAGACCGCCGTCTTTCCCGGCCACGAATGAATAGGAGCTATCACCTACAACGAGTTTGACATCGCGCTCACGGCCACGGCCTTCGACCTGGAATATATACTCGGATCCCTGCCAGGTCAGAACCTGGGTCGCGGCGGGTCCTTCAACCGCCATCAACGAGTGGCCGGCGACAAGCAACAGCGCACCGAAGGCGACCGCCTTGCGCGTGCCCAGATAATGATCGGCAAGCGAACCGCCGACCAAAGGCAACAAATAGACCAAGGCCACATAAGCGCCGACCTGACCGTTGGCGAATTTGTCGTCGTAGAGAAAGTGCTGCGTCAGATAAAAGATCAGCAAAGCGCGCATGCCGTAGTAGGAAAAGCGCTCCCACATCTCGGCGAAGAACAAGATCATCAGCCCGCGCGGATGCCGGCGCAACTGCAGCGCCACGGGGATCGCTGTGATCAATGTGATAAGGACTCCGGCAATGATGACAATGTTCATGGGCTCGCTCTCAACACTTAAGGTGCAGGCGTAATCGTGCCCGGGCCGCAATCAGCGATGCAAAGGCGGGGACCGACAAGTTTTATACTCTCGGCCAGTTTGCGCGCGATCATTTTCTTTTCAAGCTCGGCAGAAGCGAAGGCTGGTAACGCGAGGAGAAGTGTCGCGATCAGGAGCGGCGGGATGAAACGCATCGGCGTTGACCTTCGATTGGAATCCGGCGCTTAAAGTCGATCCACGCAACAGAGCAGGTGAGGCGCGCTAGTGCAAGGAATCGCTTTGTGCCGCGTAGTGTTGGTGTTAGGGTTCCAGCTGTATTTGCGGGGTGAGCAATGCCACGATTTTCGACGAGTTTCCAATTTTGTTCGGCGGTGTTGCTCGTGGCGGTGGCGCCAGGCGTCAGGGCTTCCGACGACATCCTCGATGGCTGGGACAAGTACAAGTTCGGCATGACGATCGAACAGGTGCGAGCCGTTCCCGGCATCGCCTGGGGAGAGACCGAGGCCCAAGAGTTCGGCAATGAGACTTCCAGACATCTGAAAGCGACTGCGCCGGTAAAGATCGGAGGCAGCACTTACAATCTGAACATTGTCTTTAAACCGGACATGCTAATACGGATAGACTTCGAGGACAAAACACCGGTGAAGTCGATTGCCGCGTGTGAGCGCAAGTTTACGGACGCACTCAGTGAGCTTGAACGACGGCATGGCGCGTTCGCCGCGACTTCGAAGGCAGGTAATACGGACACTCCATTCGGCACCTTGAACAACACTTGGCGCGATGCGCCAACAGGCTCATCGAAGTTCGGCTACCTGATAGCGACAATGCAGTTCGAACCGAAAAGTCCGGTGCATCGTAGTATTGAGCTAAATGCCATACGCAAGTTTGGCGGTAAGTGGTTATCACTGAGGGCGATCAGCCCCAACGATATAACTCGCTGCGAGGTCTCGATCGGGTACATCGACAGGTCCTCCCTGTAGCAGAACTATAAGGACCGTTGGCTCCCCTTGCGGGACGGCCGCGATCGCCGCAGGGGGCTTGACTTTGTCCAGAGAGTTCCATATTTGTTCGAAATTCGGCGTGGGGATTATGAAAACCATTATTGCCGCTGCGACTTGACAATTGAAATGGTTTCCAAAACTTGCTTTGGGGAAGTGGCGGCGTCCTCGATATGCAAGTCAATTACGCGAAAATGGGGGAGGGGACACTGTGCGCGCAGGCAGAACAGGACAAACAGGACAGTGTTCCAAGACAGTGTCCGATGTCCTGCTCGTCCTGAAAACAGTGGCGAAAACCAGCCGCTTTTTCCGCAGGATAGGACAGCCACTTCGCCAAATAGCCCATTGCGCCCCCAGGGGTGCGCGCACTAGCTTGGGTTAAGAACTCAAAGGGCCCAAACACATGACTGCCATCAATGAAGTCGCCGACCTGACATATGAAGGCGAAATCGCCGTTCTCACCCTGAATTCTCCGCCCGTGAACGCTCTGTCCGCGCCCGTGCGTGACGGACTGTCCCTCGGGGTCAAACAGGCGGCCGCCAACCCTGATGCCAAGGCCATCGTCATCATCTGTCTTGGCCGGACGTTTATCGCCGGCGCTGACATCACCGAGTTCGGCAAACCGCCAAAGGGCGCCAGCCTTCTCGATACCATCTCCACGATGGAAGACGCATCGATTCCGGTCATCGCCGCCATTCACGGCACCGCGTTGGGCGGCGGACTTGAGGTGGCTCTCGCCTGCCACTATCGCGTCGCGGTGCCGTCCGCAAAGTGCGGACTGCCTGAGGTAAACCTGGGGCTTCTGCCCGGCGCTGGAGGGACACAACGCCTGCCGCGCGCCATCGGACCAGAAATGGCTTTGGGAATGGTGACATCAGGTGAACACATCGGTGCCGCCCAATGTTTGAAATTGGGCCTGCTCGATGCCGTCGTGGAAGAAGGCAAGTTGCGCGAAGGTGCCGTCGCATTCGCAAGACAAGTTATTGCCGAGAAGCGGCCCCTGAGACGGCTGCGCGATATCGACGACAAACTGCTTGCCGCGCGTGCGCATCCTGAAATGTTCCAGCAGTTTCGTAAGGTCAACGCAAAAAAATTCCGCGGCTTCCAGGCACCCGAGTCAAACATCCGTTGCATAGAGGCTGCCGTAAATTTACCGTTCGACGAAGGCATCAAAGTCGAACGCAAACTGTTCATGGAATTGATGTCGGGCGTGCAGTCTGCGGCTCAACGCTACGCCTTCTTCGCCGAACGCGCCGTCTGGAAGTTGCCTGACGTCCCTGATGATACTCCAACACTTCCTGTTGCGAACGTTGGCGTCATCGGTGCCGGGACCATGGGCGGCGGGATCGCCATGAACTTCCTCAATGCGGGTATCCCCGTGACCATCGTCGAGACGAGGCAAGACGCGCTCACGCGCGGGCTTGTCACCATGCGCATGAATTATGAAAACACGGTCAAGCGCGGACGTCTGACAATGCCCGAGGTCGAGAAGCGCATGTCGTTGTTGAAAGGCACCCTGTCCCTCGATGCGCTTGCCGGCTGCGATCTGATCATCGAAGCGGTGTTCGAGAACATGGAGTTGAAGAAAGAGGTATTTGGCAAACTCGACAAGATTGCCAAGCAAGGCGCGATCCTGGCGACAAACACGTCATACCTGAACATCGACGAAATCGCCTCGGCAACGACGCGGCCGGAATCGGTGATCGGCTGGCACTTCTTCTCTCCCGCCAATGTTATGCGCCTGCTGGAAGTCGTGCGTGGCGCCAGGACCTCCAAGCCCGTGATCGCGACCTCAATGCAGATGGCGCGCAAAATTGGAAAGGTCGCAGCCCTCGTGGGTGTCTGTCCAGGATTTGTCGGCAACCGTATGCTGGCCCAGCGCCAGCGTGAGGCGCAAAAGCTGATCCTAGAAGGCGTGATGCCCTGGGACGTTGATCGCGTCCTCTACCATTTCGGTTTTCCGATGGGCCCCTTTCAGATGTCGGACCTGGCGGGACTCGACGTCGGCTGGTCGAAGGACAAATCGACGGGCTCGACCGTTCGCGAAGTGCTGTGCGAAATGGATCGCCGCGGCCAAAAAACGGGCGCAGGCTTCTACGACTATGACGCCGATCGCAACGCCAAAGTGTCACCGGTCGTCGAAAAGATCATCCTCGATTTCGCGAAAAAAAAAGGTATCACCCGCCGCGCCATCAACGATGCGGAAATCCTGGAACGTTGCATCTATCCGATGATCAACGAAGGCGCAAAAATTCTCGAAGAAGGCAAAGCCAT
>JAWXBO010000051.1:0-3189 GCA_034440175.1 Alphaproteobacteria bacterium | reverse complement strand
AACGAAGGAGTGAAGTTTTTCTTCGTTGCTTCGTGTGAACTTCTTTAATTCCCAGGACTGACCGCAATTGGCTCCCTCTGAATTCATCATTGCCAATACCGAACTTGTCCGCCCGCCGTTGACGCCGGAGATTGTGTTGCATCTGGCGAGTGAGATTGTCCCTATCTGGCGCAAGACAGAGGAGGAGCTTTCGGCGGAGGGCGTGCCGCCGCCGTTCTGGGCGTTTGCGTGGGCGGGCGGTCAGGCTTTGGCGCGCTACGTATTGGATCACCCTGAAACCGTGGCGGGAAAAAGCGTTTTGGATTTTGCGTCGGGTTCGGGGTTGTCGGCGATTGCTGCGATGAAGTCGGGCGCTGACAGCGTGTTGGCGAGCGAGATCGACGCGTTTGCCATTGCCGCGATTACGCTCAACGCCAGGGTCAACGATGTCTGCGTGACGAGCAGCAACAGCGACTTTGTGGGACGCGACGATGGCTGGCAAGTCGTGATCGCGGGCGATGTGTGTTACGAGCGCGAAATGTCGGGGCGGGTGTTTGACTGGCTCAAGTCGCTGGCGGCACGCGGGGCGCTGGTGCTGATGGGCGATCCGGGGCGGAACTATCTGCCGGGGTCGCACTTGCGCGAACTCGCCGACTACGACGTGCAGACCACGCGCGAGCTTGAAGATCACGATGTGCGGCGGACGACGGTGTGGCAGGTGGTGGGGTGAGGTCCGTTGCCGCTATTTTCGCGAGGTGCGAATGTGCAATTTTTGCTTGCCGTTTTTTGCGGTCATTGACTTAGCCAGTTTCTTGATTGGCTTTTTTTTCTGCCCGAAACGCTTAGCTGCCTTTGTGACGGCTTCGTGCATTGCGTCGAGAATTTGTTGGGCGGTCAAATCGGTCATGGTCGCGATCCTGAGGTTCTGGCCCACGTTGCTTGGTTGTGCACGACGAACTGTCTATTCGAATTGCGTTTGGCAGCCAACACCGGACCTCTGTTCGAGTTGTCGTAAATCTTGGCTACGTTTGCCAGTGGCAGGTAGAATTTGTGCAAATTTACCAAGCCTGACCACTAGCGGCGCTCGATAACGTGGTCCGGAATGGATTTTCCGCCTTCCCGCACACGCTGCGCGACGCGATCAAGAGCCGCTTGTGGCGACGGCAGCCACAAAAACAACAATGAGATTCGCCATCCTCCGCCTTTGCACCGGTTCAGGAAATTGTTGTGAGTTCGTCCTGAACACGTTGTCTCGAACGCAAAATTTTGGCCGCGCTTGGCCAGCTCATCCATTCGCTGGAGCATCAATCGGCCAGCAGACATCCCCGCGCCTTCGATGTTGAATGGCGACAGGCCGCGCGCAATTTCGTCGGCATTGACGAATTCGCGCACGCCTAAACTGGAAGGCAAGAGCATTTGGGCCGTTGACGTTTTACCCGCGCCGTTGGGCCCACCAATGACAATGATTTCTTTCACGAGTTGGGTATCGTGCCCGCATTCCTACCTGATCGCCACCGGGTTGATTGTTGCCTGCACCGCACCCTGGAATTTGGGTTGGCCCAGGACGAAGAGGAATTCGGTGGCGCCGTCGGCGGCAAGCGCTGCGGTGTTCATGTTTTCCAGGATGTAGACGCCGTTCCTGGCGAGCAATATTTGATGGACCGGGAAGGCTTCGGTTTTGATTTCGAATGGGATCGCTTCGACGGCCCAGGTGTCGGCACCCACGGCGACGACACCGCGCGCGGCCAGAAGTGCGGCGCCTTCCTTGCCGAGGCCGGGTTCGCCGCCCATGAATTTCGTCTTGTTCGTGGTGGCCAAAGATTGCCAGCCGGTGTGGAACAAGACCACATCGCCCTTGCCGATGGTCACACCAGCAGCCTTTTCGGCGGCTTCGATTTCGGCGCGATTGAAGACGCGGCCTGCGGGCAGCTGTTTTGCTTTCAGAAGTTTCGCCATGTCGAGCAAGACGCCGCGAGTGGCGATGGGGGGGACACTTTCAGTGCCGTATTTCTTCAAGCCATCTGGTGCTACGAAGTCTTTGGCATGCTTGCCATTGTAGTAGAGGTGATTGACGCCAACATGACCCAGGCCATCAAGCTGGGAGCCGATGCCGACATAGGACATCAAAATGTCGTCGTTGGCGGTTGCCTGATTGGAGCCCAGCAATTGACCGGTGCCATCGTTCGATTGGGTGATGACGATCTGATATGTGCGCGGCGGGTAGGCGGGTGTATCTCGCCCGGTGACAACGCCCAGCGAGTAGACCTTGCCAAGCTTGACGAGTTTGGCGGCGGCAAGGGACGCGGCGGGCGACAGGTTGTTGGCCGCCCCGATGGTGTCGGCAGCGCCGTATTTGGAAGGATACCAATTGTCGGCGGCGAAGGCCGCTGTTGCCGACAAGGCGGCGATGGTGAGAGCGATGCTACGGATGACGGTCATTGGGGGCTCCTTGGGTTCTACCGACATTAGGCAAGTCCTGCCGAATTGCCAAATCCTCATCCGTGTTCGCCGAAGGGGATAAGTCGTACACTGTGGAGTAGAGTTCCCAGAAGCGCTTGCCGTCGCGGTGCACCAACAGGGAGTTGCCGAAGATCGTCATCAGTGCCACGCCGACCGTCACCGTGCGCAACACTTCATCGGGCAAAATGCCCGAGGCAAGCACGATGCAAAGCACGAGACTGACATTGGTGACGATGATGAGTTCGAGCAGGTCTCGACGCAACCATGACGCGAAGATGCGGCCGACGGCTTTCACGTCGGGCGCGTAGTCGTCGAGATTGGAAAAGCGCGCAGCTTGCCACACCGCGGCGGTCCCCATAATGCCGCTGGCGGTTGTTGAAAAATACCAAAGCTGCCACGGTGCCTCGCCAGAGGCGCGCGGCGAAAGACAGGCGAAACTCACGAACTCGGCCAGGCCCAGCAGCATCAATGGCCAGACGTCGCTGACGCCGCCGCGTGGTGTCGCCAAAGGGAGATAGAGTTGACGCTCGAAGGCCAGAACGGCGAAAACAAACGAGCCGAGCCAGAGCAAGAGCAGAATTGTCTGATCCCGCTCAGCATACAGGATGTCGACCAGCACGATGGCGGCCAATGCCAGCACGCCGCTTTTGACCAAGCTCGAGGCGATCTGAAAGACGACGACATTGTAGTCGCGCAGGCGGGCGCGCAGCGTATCGGCGTCGAAGATGTGTCGCATGGTGGCTCCTGTTT
>JAWXBO010000050.1:0-11530 GCA_034440175.1 Alphaproteobacteria bacterium | reverse complement strand
GCCGGGGCATGGCGTCAGAAAGCATCCTGTCATCCAGAAAACTCGCGGCACGATACTCATCCTCGCGCACCCCAACAAGCAGGGCGGCGCTGCGCACCAGATCGAGCTTTTGCACAAAAACATCTGGGGTAGTTGTCAGGCGTGACAACAAATCTTGGGCAGGTTCTCTCAGTTTCGGTGCTCGGATCATGCTATTCAGCCAACAATTGTTTGACCCGGGCGTACCGGATGAATGCACGAATCGCAACTTTTTATTGCAGCCGTGTGATCAAGGCGTATGCTGGCCGCACAACAGCTGCAGCACAGGAGGGTCTTCCATGCGATCACTCATTATACTCGCTGGCATTCTAGCGGCGGTCGCCACGTTGGCCTTAAGCGCAACCAATCCCATAGCAGATGCATCGGCACAAACCTGCCTGAGAGTGCGCGATCTGGGAAATTTGACGCTGATCGATGACAGAACGCTGAAGGCGACATCGCGCGGACAGGGCAATTTCATCGTCAAGCTTCGCCACGCCTGCAGGGATTTTCGTCAAATCGGAAACTATTACAGCCTGCGGGTCCTCAGTAACCAGGAATGTTTCGACGGCGATGATGTTCTGAACTTCCGTTATGGCGGCTCCTGCTTCGTCGAAAGCGTAACGCCGGCACCGAAGTAAAGTCCCCCATCGTCTGCAGCGCCTAGCGGCGCGCAGCCACTTCCCCCGCAAGCGGGGGCAGATGCACAATCTGGTCTCTGCCCCCGCTTGCGGGGGAAGTCCCTGCGCAGCTTTTGCTGCTACAGGGGATGGGGGACTTTCTCACTTCCTATTCACATCCATCCAGCGGGTGCGATTGACACCGCGCGGATTATTCACCCAGTCCACCACGTGCGGTTTCACCAGCGGCCTGACAAACTGGAAGCAGCTGGGCGCCACCGCGACGTCATAGAGCAAATGTCCTGCCGCCTGGCCCAGGTACTTGCCGCGGATCACCGCGTCTTTTTCATTCTCGGCGTGCGCCATCAATTTGTCGAACGCCGGACTTTTGTATCCCGGATAGTTCAGACCCACATTCGAGCTCTGGAACAAGAACAGCACGCTCTGCGCGTCATTGTAATCGAAAATCCACCCAGCCTCAGCAATCTGGAAATTGCCCGTCTTCAACAGATCGTAGTGGATAGCGAAATCCTTGGCCTGCAATTCCACTTGTACACCCACCATCTTCCACATCGCCTGCAGCGCAATCGCATAACGGCGCGTGTCGGGCCGGTTGAGGAAATTGTAAGTTACCTTGAGCGGATTGCCCGGACCATAGCCGGCAGCCGCCAGCAACTGCTTGGCTTCCGCGCGGCGTTGCTCCATCGTTTTTCCAAACCATGGAACCTTCGCGCCGTGGTCGACATTCGCGGTACCTGGAGGAATGACCGAGTTCGCTTCCGCGCCATAAGCGCCAAAATAAACATCGCGTTGTACAGTGATGCGGTCGATGGCCTCGCCAAGCGCCACCCGCACGCGCCGGTCAGCCAGCGGGCCGCTACGCATATTGAACACGGTGTACTGCACCCGCAGCCCCGGAAACTTGCGCGCCTCCTTGGGCATGTTGGCAAGCAGCCATTTGTTTTCGGTCAGCGGCCAGCGGTCGACGGTGTCGAGTTCGCCCGCGCGATACCGCTTCAAGGCCGCCGCCTCGTCGGTCGTAGGGTAAAACGTAACCTCCTCGATTTTCACCTTCGCCGCATCGAAGAAGAATGGATTCTTGACCAGCTTTATATGATCGTAAGGCCGCCGAGACACCAGCTTGTAGGGTCCGTTGGACACCATCACACCGGCCTTGGTCCAGTCCTTGCCCGCCTTCTCAACCACGTGCTTCGGGATCGGAAAGGTCGTGTAATGCGTCATCATTTCCGGCAGGTAAGGTGCAGGGTGTTCAAGGGTGATCACGAATGTTTTCGCATCCGGAGCGCTGACACCAAGTTTATCCGGCGTCAGCACGCCCTTGCTCACCTTCTCGGCGTTCTTGATCGGAAACAGGATGTTGGCATATTCCGACGCGATGATCGGATCCAGAATGCGCCGGTAGGCAAACACAAAATCCGCCGACGTCACCGGCTTGCCGTCCGACCATTTGTGATCGCGCAGCTTGAACGTCCACGTCAGGCCATCCGCCGACGTCGTCACTTTTTCGGCAGATCCCAAAATGGGATCGCCCTTCCCATCCTCCGTATAGAGCCCCACATACATATCGCCCAGAATCTGGTTCTCCGGGTCGCCTGACGCCTGATGCGGATCAAGCCCCTTGGGCTCCGCGCCATTGCCGCGATTGAGATACTTCGCTGCCGACACCGGTCCCGCCAGCATCGCACACGCCAGCACCGCCGCAATCAAACCTAATCCGATTTTTTTCATCGTCTCTCTCCTACGAATTCCACCACTTCGACCAGGCATCAGCACTAAACCACGAACCCAGCCAAGACCAAAATCCACCCGGCGCCGCTTCGGAAGAAACAGTGACGGCCTTCTTGTCCAAATCCAACCAGCGCGTCCGGTTCACGTCGCGCGCATTTTCAGACCAGTTGAGCACATGATTTTTCACCAGATGCCGTTGAAAAGGAAACATCAAAGGCACCGACGGCAAATCCGCAAGCAACACGGCATTGGCCTGACCCAGCAATTTCGCCCGCACTTGCACGTCGGGCTCAGAGTCGGCTTGATGCAGCAAACTCTCGAACTTGGCACTCTCATAAGCTGAATTGTTCAATTGCGCGGCGGCGGCCTGAAACATCAAAAACAGATTCTTGGCGTCGTTATAGTCGAACAGCCAGGCATTGTAGGCGACTTCGAAATCGCGAACCTCCAGCAAGTTCCAGTGGACTTTTTCCTCGCTGGCCTGAACCTCGACGTCGATGCCGGCCTTGCGCCACATCGCCTGCAGTGCCACGGCCCCGCGTTTGATGTCGGTGTTGCCGATAAAGCGGTAGGTGAATTTCAGCGTCCGCCCGGGGCCGTATCCCGCATCCGCCAGCAGGCGCCGTGACAGGGCCAGGCGCTTTTCCATCGGCCAGTCTGCCCACTCAACCTGCGGGCTGTGATCGACATTGGCGGTGCCGGCCGGAACAAAACTATTCGCCGCCTCACCGTAAACGCCCTGATAGACGTCGCGCGCCAGGGTCTTGCCGTCAATCGCCAGAGATACCGCTTTGCGCACCCGCAGATCATCGAAGGGCTTTTTCAGCAGATTGAAGGAAACAAACGTCAGCCGCAGGGCAGTCGTACGCCGTGCCTGGCCCGGCGCATTTGCCGAAAGCCACTTGAACTCGGAAATAGGCCAACGCGCCTGGGTTTCGAGTTCACCGGCCCGAAACCGCTTCAGCGCCGCGCTATCGTCGTCGATCGGATAGAAAATGACCCGGTCGATCTTCACGTTTGCTGCGTCATAAAACAGCGGATTCTTGACCAGCTCGATGTGATCATGCGGACGCCAGGCCTTCAATTTATAGGGGCCGTTGACAACGATATTGGTCGGACGTGTCCACGCATTGCCGAATTTTTCGACGATTGTTTTGGGCACCGGAAACGCAGTGTAATGAGTCAGCAATTGCGGCAGATAGGGCGCCGGATGCTCCAGCTGAATGACAAACGTCGCGGGGTCGGGGGCACTCACACCCAGTTTGCTGGTCTCAAGCTTGCCCTTGTTGACCTGCAGCGCATTCTTCACCGGATAGAGGATGGACGCATACTCGGCCGCCGTTTCCTGCGCCAGCAGACGAAGGAAGGCAAAGACGAAATCGTCCGCCGTGACCGCCGATCCATCCGACCATGTGTGCGGCCTGATCCTGAACGTCCAGGTCAATCCATCCTTCGACGTTTCGACCGCGTCCGCGGCACCCAGCACAGGTGTGCCCGCTGCGTCGTCGGTGTAGAGCCCCATGAACATATCACCGATGACGCTATTTTCAGAGGTCGTCAGCGCCCGATGGGGATCGATGCTATGCGGCTCGGCGCCATTGCCGCGCCTGAGAACTTTTTCGGCATAAGCGCTGTGCGCCGAAGCGAGCAGCGCCAAAACCAGCGCCGCCCTGAACCATGTGATGGGCATAGGCTATGAATTCCACCACTTCGACCAAGCGTCGCTGCTGAACCATGACTCCAGCCACGACCAGAATCCGCCTTCGCTGGTTTGCGCACCGCCGTCAGGCCCGGTTGCTTCACCAGCGGCACCGGACTTGTTGCCGAGGTCTAACCAGCGCGTGCGGTAAATGACACGGGGGTTCTCAATGAAATTCAGGACATAGGGCTTCACCAGGTTGCGCTCGAACAAATAAAACGTCGGCGCCACGGCAACGTCATTGAGCAGCAGGGCGTGAGCTTGCCCCATCAATTTGCCACGCGCCTCTGCATTGGCCTCTTTGTCGGCGCGCCGCATCAAATCGTCATAAGCGGGGTTCTTGTACCCTGGGTAGTTTTGCTGGTCGGTCGTACTTTCAAACAGATACAGAATATTCTTGGCATCCGAATAGTCAAACACCCAGCCCGCGTTGCCAGCCTGGAAATTCTTGGTCTTCAGATTATCATAATGCACCTTGGGTTCGCCGGGCACCAATTCCATCTGCACACCAATCATCTTCATCATCGCTTGAATGGCGATCGCAGAACGCTTCGCATCGGGGATATTGATGAAGTTGAACGTGAATTTCAGCGGATTGCCCGGACCATACCCCGCCTCAGCAAGTAGCAATTTGGCCGCCGCGCGACGGGCGTCGATGGGCAATTTCTCGTAGAACATTCCGGCCGAATGATCCACCCCGGCCAACCCCGGAGGCAACATCGACCTTGCCATGACACCATACACGCCGAAAAAAACGTCGCGTTCGATCACTTTGAAATCGATGGCTTGCGCAATGGCTTTCCGCACTCGGATGTCATTGAACGGCTTCTTGGTCATGTTGAATGCCCAATAGCCGATGGCCAGATAAGTGTACTTACGCGCCTCATTGGGAATATTCTGGCTCAGCCATTTATGCTCCGTCAGCGGCCAGCGTTCGTTGAAATCGATTTCCCCCGCGCGATATCGCTTCAGCGCCGCCAGATCGTCTTCGATAGGGAAATACGAAACCTTGTCGATCTTCACGTTCGCCGCATCATAGAATTTCGGATTCCTGACCAGCGTGATGTGATCGTGCGGGCGCCACTCTTTCAGCATGTATGCGCCATTCGAAACCATATTGCCGGGCTTCACCCATTCGCTGCCGAGCTTCTCGATCACGTGCTGCGGCAATGCAAACGTCGTGTAATGCGTCAGAAGTTGCGGCAAATAGGGTGCGGGGTTTTCAAGATCGATGATCAGCGTCTGCGGGTCAGGCGCGCTCACGCCGACCTTATCGACCGTAAATCCCGGCTCGCCTGAACTCACTCGCACCGCGTTTTTGATCGGATAAAGAATCTCGCGATATTCGGCCGCCGTTGCCGGATCCAAAATGCGGCGGATGGCAAACACAAAATCATTCGACGTCACCGGCTTTCCGTCCGACCAGGTGTGCGGGCGTATATGAAAGGTCCAGCGCAGCCCATCGGGAGACGTCTTCACATCGTCGGCCGCACCCAGGATTGGCGTTGCATCGACAGACTCCGTATAGAGCCCCAAGAACATGTCTCCGATGATGTTGTTCTCCCAGGTGCCCGTCGCGCGGTGCGCGTCCAGGCTCTTGGGCTCGCCCGCGTTGCCGCGGCGGAGATGCTTCTCAGCCTGTGCCGACGCTGCCATAGAGATTGCCGCCACGGCAATCGCGCAAGCCAAAACCAGCCAGCTTCTGGTGGTCGAAATGATCATGTTCCTACTGTCTCCCTGACGGCCGCCAAGTCTGAAGGCAAAGCCTGGCTGGTCCTGAATGAATGCGTGCTGAATACCCCAAACCCAGAATTTCCGGGGATTTCCCTGAAGTCCAAAATTCCCCTTGGGGCGTGTCGGTGAACTAATGTAGCCTATTATAGCCTTCTTGGGTGGGGCGGGGAGCGGGGGAATCATCCTCCCGCAGGCCTTTGGGTCACGATATTGCGAGTATCACATGAGAATCTTTTGGCTTGTTACCGTAACTGCGCTCATAGGCTTTCCGGCACAGGCCGGTCCCGCCGGCGACGCCTTGGTCAGCGTCGCGAAATGTACCGAGATTTCCGATGCCGCCGCGCGGCTCCAGTGCTTTGACTCGGCCGCCGTCTCGGCGAAATCTGTCCTCACTGCCGCCCAACAGCCTGCCGCCCAGGAGTCCGAAGGCGGGCTGCTATCGTGGTTTGGCTTCTCGCCTGAAGCAAAGCCCGTGACCAAGCCCGAGGAATTCGGAAGCAACGCCGCCATCGCGGTCAAGGAAGATGGCCCGCCAGAGATCACCGAAATATCGGCAACAGTAATTGAGTATGCCAAGAACGCACACGGCAAGTCGCTGTTCATTCTCGACAACGGTCAAGTCTGGAAGCAAATCGATGGCGACTCATCGGAACTGTTCCGCCGCTCGTCAGATCCCGATATGAAAATCACCATCGAGAAAGCCATCATGGGCAGCTTCTCGCTGCGCGTCGAAGGCCGCACCGGAATCATCAAGGTGCGCCGGGTAAAATAATGCTGGTCACGACGGAAAGTGGCAGGCCACCACGTGGCTGGCGTCGCCGCCGCGCGACTCGAGTGCCGGAATTTCCTTTGCACATTTCGGTTTGGCAATCGGACAGCGCGTGCGAAACACACAACCAGAAGGCGGGTTGAGTGGTGACGGCAAGTCGCCTTGCAGCACGATCCGCTTTTTCCCCGCTTCGATCGACGGATCTGGAACAGGTGCCGCCGACACCAGCGCCTGCGTATAAGGATGGCGCGAGCGCGACAGCAACGCCTGCGCCTCGGCAAGCTCCATGATCTTGCCCAGGTAAAGCACCAGCACCCTATGGCTGACGTGGCGCACGATCGCCAGATCGTGGCTGATGAACATCAAGGCGACGCCGGAGTCTTTCTGCAAATCGGCCAGCAGATTGATGATCTGTGCCCTGATCGAAACATCCAGAGACGACACGGGTTCGTCGGCTACGATCAGTTTCGGCTTCAGGATCATCGCCCGCGCAATGCCGATGCGCTGGTTCTGCCCGCCCGAAAACTCATGCGGATAGCGATTGATCATTTGCGGCAGCAGACCGACTTTCTCCATAATCTCCTGAACCCGGCGCTTGCGCGCATCCGCCGGCAGGCCGGGCTCGAACGTATCCAAAGGCTCGGCAATGATATCGCCGGCCGTCATGCGCGGATTAAGGCTGGCCAACGGATCTTGAAATACAATCTGCATTTGCCGCCGGTACGGTTTCATCTGCGTCCGCGTCTTGCCGGCAAGGTCTGTCCCCAACCAAACCACCCGGCCCGACGTAGACTTGATCAGCTGCAAAACAGCGCGCCCGATCGTAGACTTGCCCGACCCCGACTCGCCCACGATGCCAAGCGTCTCGCCCGCGTACATGTCGAACGAAACACCGTCGACCGCTTTCAACGGCCTGGTCGCGCCGAACAATCCGCCGCGGGTGACTGGAAAATGAACCCGAAGGTTCTTGACCGACAAAATGGGCGCGCCACCGCTCATCTGATGACGGCTCCCACCTTGTCAAAGCCTTTAAGGTGGCACGATTTCGCGCGCTCAGGCGCAAACCCGATCAGCTTGGGCCGTTCCGCGATGCACCGGTCAAAGACGAATTCGCAGCGTTCCTGAAAAGTGCAGCCCTTCGGCAAGCGTTGCAGATTGGGCGGTTGCCCCGGAATAGCCTGCAACCGCACTTCATCCACGCGATCAAGCCGCGGTATGGAACTCACCAGCCCGCGCGCGTAAGGGTGTTGAGGATCATGGAATATGTCGCCAACCGGCCCGGTCTCGCAGAACTCGCCCGCGTACATCACCATCACGCGATTGCAAAGTCCCGCAACAACGCCCAGATCATGCGTAATCATTATGATCGACATGTTTCCCTGCGCACTCAACTCTTGCATCAGCTCCAGAATTTGTGCCTGCACGGTCACGTCAAGCGCTGTCGAGGGTTCATCGGCGATCAGCAGTTCCGGCTCACAAATCAGCGCCATAGCAATCATGACGCGTTGACGCATACCGCCGGAAAATTCATGCGGATATTGATCGATCCTTTGCTTGGCGTCCGGAATTTTCACCCGGTCCAGAATCTCCAAAGCCTTCACACGCGCATCGCGTTCGCTCATACCCTTGTGCAGCACCAGCACTTCGGTGAGCTGGCGGCTGATCTTCAGATGCGGTGTCAACGACGTCATCGGATCCTGGAAGATCATCGTCATCTTCGAGCCGCGAATCTTGTTGAGCTTGTCGATTTTCATGCCGACAAGTTCTTCCCCGCGAAACTTGGCGCTGCCCGTAGCGCGCCCGTTCGATGCCAGCAGGCCCATGACGGCCATGAAGGTCTGGCTTTTGCCCGATCCGGACTCGCCAACAATGCCGACGCACTCACCCTGTTCGACATCAAAGCTGACACCACTGACGGCCGACACGGCCCCTTCCGGTGTCGAAAACCGGACCGATAAGTCTTTGACGCTGAGTACGGCGGCCATCGTCTGGGTTTCCCTCAGCGGTCTTTCGGATCGAGCGCGTCGCGCAGCCCGTCACCGATGAAGTTGAAACAAAACAACGTAATCGCCATGAAGACCGCTGGAAAAATCAGCATCCACGGATAAGACTCCATTTGGTCCTTGCCGTCTGCGATCAGCACGCCCCATGAGGTGAAGGGCTCCTGCACGCCCAATCCTAAAAAGCTCAAAAAGCTTTCAACCAAAATGACCGCGGGCACGGTCAGTGTCACATACACGATCACCGGACCAATGACGTTTGGCAAGATGTGGCGCCGGATTATGTCGCGTGTGGACACCCCGGCCGCTTCTGCAGCCTCAATAAATTCCTTGCCCTTGAGCGACAACGTTTGCCCGCGCACGATCCGCGCCATCGTCAGCCATTCGACCGCACCGATCGCCACAAACATCAGCAGAAAATTATTGCCGAACACCACCACCAGAATAATGACGAAGAATATGAAGGGCAGGGCATAAAGAATATCGACGAAGCGCATCATCAGATTGTCGACCCGGCCGCCGATAAAGCCGGCCGTCGCGCCATACAGCACACCGATCACCAAAGCGACAAACGTCGCCACAAACCCGATCGCCAGCGACACCCGCCCACCCATCATCACCCGGATGAACAGATCGCGACCGTTGGCATCCGTCCCAAACAAGTGGCCCTGACCCAGGGCCGCCTGGCAGACCTCGGTGTTCTGGCTGCCAAACAACCACACCAGCCCTAGATAGTCCGGAGGAGGGCACGAAATACGGTCAAAATAGGCCTCGTCAAAGGGATGCGGCCAGAAATTCGGCATCACAATTGAAACGAAAGCAACCGCAGCCAGCACGATCATCGACGCAACGGCCGCTTTGTTGGCAAACAGGCGCCTGCGTGCATCTTGCCAAAGGCTGCGTCCCTGAATTTCCGTATGCGCAGACGCGGCAACCATCACTCGTACCTCACTTTGGGATCGAGCAGTCCATAGAGCACGTCGGCGACCAGATTGAGTGCAATCACCAGCGACGCATAGAGAATGACCACCCCCATCACCAGCGTATAGTCCCGCTGCAGCGCCCCGTTGATGAAGTACTTCCCGATCCCTGGCAGATTGAAAATCTGTTCAATCACCAGCGACCCGGTAACAATTCCGGCCGTTGCCGGCCCCAGATAGCTCACCAGCGGCAGCAATGCCGCGCGCAAGGCGTGGCGGGTGATCACCAGCCGTTCCGGCAATCCCTTCGCCCGGGCGGTGCGAACGTAGTTGGACCGCAAAACTTCAATCATGCTGCCGCGCGTCAGCCGCGATATGACTGCAATCTGCGTCAGCGACAGGCCGATCACCGGCAGGATCATGTTCTGAATCGCACCCTCATTCCAGCCGCCAACCGGCAGCCAGCCCAGGTTCACGCCCAGGATCAGGGTCAAGATCGGTGCCATGACAAAGCTTGGCACCGTGATTCCGATCATGGCGACCGTCATAACGGAAAAGTCTGTCGCTTTGTTTTGCCGCAGCGCGGCAACCGTTCCCAGAGTCATGCCGACAAATGACGCCAACAGGATCGCGGAAATTCCCAATATGGCACTCACAGGCGCGCCGTCAGCGATCAACTCGGCAACAGTGAAATCTTTGTACTTGTAAGATGGTCCCAGGTCGCCGGACAAAAGCTTGCCAAGATAGCCGCCCAGACACCTGATGTGCCTCTTGTCCTTGTTGAGATATTTTTCGCCGTCAAACGTCAGTCCTTGCGCGCTGGCCGCGGCAGCATCATGCGACCCGGAAAAAAACGCACCGCAGACGAAAGTGTCGACGTCAAGGAACTGCCGCAACAAAGGCTTGTCCAAGTCGTAGGCGGCCAGAATATTCCTTTCGATTTCAGGCGGAAGCTTGCGCTCCTGATCAAACGGTCCACCCGGCGCGGCCCTCATCAGGAAAAACGCCATGATGATGATCAGCAATAGAGTTGGAATGGCACCCAAAAGGCGGCGCACAATAAATCGAACCATAACGGACGCCGAATCCCTTCTTGAAAATGGCCAGACCGCACGCGCCATTTTTCCGCCCGCTAGCTTGGCTAGCCCGTGCGCAAAGTCAATGTGTCGATTCTGACGATAGCGGAACTTTGATCAACAAAATCAAACCGTTGACCATCAATCTGGCCACACACGATAGTGATAGGCGTAGGCGGTCCCAAATCCTAACGCCGCATAGAGCGGGCGCGCTGCGGTATTTCCCTGTTCCACTTGTAGCCAAACGTGCCTTGCGCCTAAGCCATGCGCCGCGCCGATCAAGGACTCGCTTACGATGCGCGCGACACCACGGCGCCTTGCGTTTTGGGCGACATAGATGCCGTGCAACCCTGCCCACTGCCGCTCGACCGCCGCCACTCCGGCAGCGATTGCCTGACCGGCTTCAACGAACAGTGCCCACCGCGCTTCGACACCCACGGCGCGATGCTGCAAATCAAAATGCGCTGCAACGTCACCGGACAAGCCGCGCAGCGCCCGCGCTGCCGCTAACCACATTTCATCCGGGCGCTCCTGCAAAAGAATCTTCGGCGATGCCGGATACGGTGCCGCGTCCGCCACCTGCACCAACGTCGGCGCCTCCACCACATAACCGCGAGCCGCCAACGCATCATCAAGGCCCTCATCCGCCAGCGGCGTTAACCGGAACACGGCCTTACGTCCCCATCGGGCGTATATCGCTTCCGCGGCCTCAACTTTCCCGGCGGGCTCAAGCAGCCCAGGCCAAAATGGGTTGACCGAATTCACCCGCCGAGATTGCCCACCCGTACAACGTAAAATCCAGCCGTCATACTGTGCCGTCCGCAAGGCTGGCCAGGCATTGAAGTTCAGCTCTTCAAGCGTTTTGATTTCGTCACGCGAAAGCACTGCTAAACGCCCAACTCGCTCATCGCCACCGCACGCTTCTCCCGCGCAGAAATTTCTGCG
>JAWXBO010000049.1:0-36581 GCA_034440175.1 Alphaproteobacteria bacterium | reverse complement strand
TTCCGCAGCACCATCGCCGGGCAGCGACCGCATACGGGTCGCCATCGTCGAGGATGACCCGGTTCTGCGCAACCATCTCATCGAGACGGTTGGCCAGGTGGAAAGCTTTTTCATAGTTGGAACCGCAGCCACGCTCGAAGGCGGCGTCCGCCTCGCCAACGCAAATTGCCAGGTGCTGTTGCTGGATCTGGCACTCCCCGACGGGACGGGCCTCGATCTGATACGCCAGACCCGGGCGAGAGGCCTGACAGACCTGAAAATCATCGTCATCAGCGTCTTTGGCGACGTCAAGAATGTTGTCCAGGCCATCGAAGCCGGCGCCGACGGCTATCTGTTGAAAGGCGGTGACAGCAAAGAGACCGAGCGCGCCATTCGCGACGTCGTCGCCGGCGGTGCACCGATCAGTCCGGCCGTCGCCAGCCACATTCTGGCGCGCGTGCGCACCAACGCCCCAGCACTGTCCCCCCCAGTGCGGCCCGCTGACCGAGAAGGAAACGGAAGTTCTCACCGATCTTGCAAGAGGATTTTCCTACAAGGAAGTCGCTGTCCGCCTCGGCATTTCCCATCATACCGTCGCCGGCCACGTCAAGGCGATCTACCGCAAGCTCTCCGTCAACTCGCGCAGCCAAGCGGTATTCGAAGCCATGCAAAGCGGCTTGATTGACTTGAGAGAATAAGCATGACGGCCACAGCCGCCACTTCCGCGTCTCACTGGATCAAGATCGCAACCGTCATCGCCGCAGTCATGGCGTCCTACGTTCTCCTGAACTGGATGGACATTGCCTCGCCAGGGATCGCCGATCTGCGTGTTCACCGCTTGAAATTCGCGCCTTCCAACCAACTGGACATCACCAACCTCCCCGCCTCCGCCTTCGTCGAGAAACCTGCCCCCTTTTACACCGCCGGCACATTCGGTGCCGCCCGCCTTGAGTTTGATGTCACCAACCCCGCCACAGCCAATCTCGCCCTCTATATCCGGCGCGTGCGTGACAACTACGCCGTCTACGTCAACGGCAAACTCGCCGCCCCCACGCCGGGCCAGCTATCAGATCGGCCGACTCTGCACGGCGTTGAACCCAGACTCGTAAAACTTTTGCCCGCCCTGCTCACGTCCGGCAAAAACACGGTCGACATTCAATGTGCGCGCAACTTGTCCCCGCCGCTGATCAAAGAGGTGTATTTTGGTCCCGCCGCGCGCCTCGAACCCGCCTTCAGGCACTCGGAGTTTATCCTCGTTCAAACAGCGGAGTTTGCAACCGTGGCCGCAGCCATGGTGTTGCTCTTCGCATTGGCACTTTCTTCGGTCATCAAAAACTCCACCCTCGTGTTGACGATTGCTTTGACGCTGGGGTTCTTCTTCGCGCGCGAGCTTCATGCGCTGTGGCTCAACGTGGCGTGGCCTCAACAGTTTCGCGATGCTTACCTGATGCTCACCGCTTGCGGCGTCTGGATATCGTGTGCCGCCTTCGTCAATGAATGGACCGGCGGCCCCCCGGTGCACCGCCGCCGTTTTATCGTCGCGCTCCCGGCCGTGTGGGTGCTCCTCGTGATCACCTATGCCTCGTTCCCCGTTGTCCCCGCTAACGGTTATGCCGCGATCATCGAGTCGATTGTCGAAATCTCGGCGTTCCTCTTTATGACCAAGCGGTTGGTCGATTTCTATGCCGGTGCACCCGCGCACGCCTCGGGCGAAATTTTTGCCGCAACCGTGTGTCTGATCATGGCGATTTCATCCATTCTCACACAGACGGAAGTATTTCCCGAACTGTCCGGCTTCGTGACCGTGCAGGGAGAAGCCTTCGTTCAGTTCGGCGCCCTCTCCATCATCACCTTTATCGCCCTCGGACTCGCGCGTCACGGCATTGGCGTCTATCAACTGGCAGCGCTCAACAACGAAGCACTCTCGCAACGCGTGTCGGAGAAAGAACGCGAGCTCGCGGCCCACTTCGCGCTCCGGCAAACCCAGGCGGCCGAGCGCACGCTGATCGCCGAACGCGGCCGCATCATGAGCGACGTGCATGACGGCATCGGCTCACAGCTCCTGGGGTTGCTCATCCAGGCAAAATCCGGAAAAGCCAAAACTGAAACCCTTGTGGAAGGCTTGCAAGCTGCGCTCGACGATCTTTACCTCGTCATCGACTCTCTCGACACCTTTGAAGGTTCGCTTGAAACCGCACTCGGTACCTTCCGGGCAAGAATTGAACCAAAGTGTACGGCCGCGGGCGTCACCCTCAACTGGAATATTGGCAACGTCAATCAAGCCAGATTTTCGAGTCCAACGACGGTGCTCCAGCTCTGCCGTATTCTTCAAGAAGCCGTCAGCAATGCCATCCGCCACGGCAAGGCCACACAACTCACATTTCACCTAACATCCGGTCCAGACGGAACAACACTGTCCCTGCAAGACAACGGCACAGGCTTCGACACCGCAGCCGCAACCGGAAAGGGCCGCGGCCTGACCAGCATGCACAAAAGGGCCGCCTCTGTCGCCGCCCACCTCACCATCTCAAGCACACTTTCAGGCACAACCATAAATCTCAAACTCCCCGCCTGACCTGTTGCCCGGTGTTTGGCGAGTTCGCTTGCCGATCCTGCAACTTTACCTTACCCATGCTCCCCCATTGAGAATGTAACGCAACTGTGGATTCAATCCCCCGATGAAGGCGATCCATTTCATATCCGGCACCCCGCGCTCCGGCTCGACGCTTCTGTCAGCCATCCTGCGGCAAAACCCGGCTTTCTACGCCAATATGTCGAGCCCCCTGCTCGCCATGCTTAACGGTGTCTACAATGCCATGGGCGCGCAACAGGAATGGGCGCCGCTGATTTCCGACGAGCAGCGCGCCGATTCAATGCGGGCGCTGTTCGAGGGCTACTACCGAAGCTCAGGCCCGGACAAAGTCATCTTCGACACCAACCGCGGCTGGTGCGCCAAAATGCCGGCACTGGCCTCGTTATTTCCCAACGCCCGCGTAATTGCCTGCGTGCGCGAGTTCGCCTGGGTGATCGACTCGTTCGAGCGCCTCTACGTACAAAATCCGTTACTGATGTCGAAGATGTACACGCTGACCAACGGCAACTCTGTCTATGCGCGCGCCGACACGCTGGGCGGGCTTCAAGGCACCGTGGGTTTCCCATCGCACGCCGTGCGCGAAGCCGTGTTCGGTCCACAATCAACAAAGCTGATCCTGGTCGACTACGAAGCCTTGGCGCGTGAACCCGGCCATACGATGGACCACATTTACCGCACGCTGGAGCTCCCCCCCTTCAAGCACGACTTTGCCAATGTAGACTTCGACGCCGCCGACGAGTTTGACGCCCAGCTCGGCATACCCGGCTTGCACAAAGTCCGCCGCAAAGTCGAATATATCGAGCGTAAATCGATCCTCCCCCCCGACATCTTCGAACGCTTCCGCGGCGGCGACTACTGGCGCGACCCCAGCTTCGCAAAACTCGGGATCTCGTCCTGCACAGTGACAAAGACGTAGTAAAAATTCCTGGGAGCGCGCGAGCAATCGCCGGCATCGAACGGTGACATGTCCCCTGAAATCAGGGGGGGGGGCTCAAAGCAACAGTTCGACGCCCTGACCTTTGGCTGCGGCGGCTAGATCAGCGTCGCGGGTGGCAAGCGGGAGGTTGAGACGCAGCGCGACATCGAGATACGACGCATTATAGGCGGTCAACGCATGGCGCCTTGCAAGGTCGATGACACCAGCCATATCGTCGGGCGCAAGAGCGCGCTCAACGCGGAACGGCAACACCGCGATATCCAAAAGATACTGCGTGACAGTGGCTTGCGAAATGCGTCCGCGCCGCTCGGCCACCACGAGGGCGTTCGCCATCTCAGCTGGCCAGATCCCCGGTACGACGGCGACGTCCCGCTCAAGGCTCAGCAACAATACATCGGTTTCTTGGGTGCGCTCGTCGGCGAAGAACCAGGCGAGCGCGGCAGACGCGTCGATGACGAAGGCCATCAGTATTTTCGTCCGGTGTCGCGAAGCTCCTTCCAGGACATGCCGCCCAAAGTGTGCAGGTCGGCCAGGCGCGAGATTCGTTCGATCGCCGCTCGACGATCAGCCACCGACGGCTCTCGCTCGAAGCGCACGAGTTTGGCGACCGCCATGCCTTTGCGCGTGATAACGATTTCTTCCCCCTTTGCTACGCGGTCGAGCAAGGCTGAGAATTTTGTTTTGGCTTCGAACGCCCCGACTTCTGCGACTTTTCCCATACCTGCACCTGGTTGACTAGACAACCATATATACTAATAGGCGGAAAAGTCAAGTCGTTTACCGGCAGGATCATCCTGCAACCGTCGGCTTACTAGCAGGCTCTGTTGTCTTCCGCTCCGTTAAGTGCCTGCAGGATGCCGGCGCTCCCAGGAAGGGCGCTCGCATCGAATCCGCACTCGACCGGGGACACCGTGAGGCCCTGCTCACCGCTCCAGAAGTGGCCGGAAGATTGGCGGTTCTCAAGCGCATGGAGCGACCGGACCACCCCAGGGCACGCTCTTCCCGGGAGCGCGGGCTTCCAGACCGCCCTTTGTTGAAGTGAAAAAGTAAGTGCCGGCAGGATGCCGGCGCTCCCAGGAACAGCGCTCTCAGAACCTCCAATTGACTCACCACCCGCCGTCAGCGAAGTTACCTCGACCCAAACATTGAGGATTAACTGACATGGCTGACGCTTACATCATCGATGCCTGCCGCACCCCGCGCGGCGTTGGAAAAATCGGCAAAGGCGCACTGGCTGAAATCCACCCGCAACAACTCGCAGCCACCGTGTTGAAGGCTATCGCCAAACGCAACGACCTCAACACCGACGATGTCGACGACATAGTTTGGGGAACCTCGACCCAACGCGGCAAACAGGCGATGGACATGGGCCGCATGGCAGCCTTGGACGCGGGCTACTCCGTCAAGGCCAGCGGCATGACGCTCGACCGCTTCTGCGGCTCGGGCATAACCGCCGTCAACATCGCGGCCGCCTCGATCATCTCCGGCATGGAAGACGTCGTCATCGCGGGCGGCACCGAAATGATGTCCTACACAAGCTCGCTGCGCGATCCCAGCGGTGAGGTAACGCTGATGGATGCGGGAAATCTTCGCCTGCGCGCCCGCCACCCGCAAACGCATCAGGGCGTCTGCGCCGACGCGATCGCCACCTTGGAAAACATCCCGCGCCAGGCGCTGGACGAACTGGCATTGGTCAGTCAGCAACGCGCCGACGCCGCCATCAAGGGCGGGCATTTCAAGAAGAGCGTCGTACCGGTCATGAAGGAAGACGGCACTCTTGCCCTTGACCACGAAGAATTCCCAAGGCCCCAGACGACGATGGAAGGCCTGTCCTCGCTCAAGCCCGCCTTCGAAGCCATGGCCGAATTTCCGTTCGACAAAGCCGGCACCACCCTGGGCGGCCTCGTCCGCCAAAACTATCCCGATCTCAAGATCAAGCACGTCCACCACGCCGGCAATTCGTCGGGCGTCGTCGATGGCGCTGCGGCGCTGTTGCTGACCTCGGGCGCCTACGCAAAAAAGCACGGGCTGAAACCCCGCGCCCGCATCGTCGCCTGGGCAAACATGGGTGACAGCCCAACCCTGATGCTCAACGCGCCCGTGCCCGCCGCCCGGAAAGTGTTGGAAAAAGCGGGCTTGACACTCGACGACATCGATCTCTTCGAAATCAACGAAGCCTTCGCCGTCGTCGCCGAAAAATTCATCCGCGACCTGAAGCTCGACCGCGCCAAAGTCAACGTCAACGGCGGCGCCATGGCCTTAGGGCATCCCATCGGCGCCACCGGCTCGATCCTGATCGGCACCGTGCTCGACGAACTGGAACGCCGCAACCTCAAGCGCGGCCTCGTCACCATGTGCGCCGCCGGCGGCATGGCCCCCGCGATCATTATTGAGAGAGTCTAGCGCCGCGTAGCGCGCCGACGTGTGTCGGCGCGCACTCGGGCAAGGCGAGCCGAATGAGCCGAAAACAGCGTCCCATCAACTTGCCGGCTCCCTATCTCAAGCGGATATGGCTGGATGAGGCGCGCGTGACTGACCGCACGGCCTATCCCTTTTGTCTGCCGCTGTTTCGTTCGGGGTTTGCGTTCGATTTCGAGAAACCGATCACGATCATTGTCAGCGAGAATGGGACAGGAAAGTCGACGTTGCTCGATGGCTGGTTACGACGATGCCGGCGGCGGCAAGTCCTGTTTCTCCGACTGCTGCGACGGATGGAACACCAAGGGCGATGTCAGGTGATTATGGCGACGCACGCCCCGGTGCTGATGGCCTATCCGACTGCTCAGCTGCTTCTCCTGTCGAAGAACAACCTTGTCTCCACAACGGTTGAACAAACCGAGCATTTCAAACTGACGTGAGAGTTCTGCACGAATCCTGCGGCCTTCGTCGCCGCGGCGCTTGACGAAGATGCCGACGCCGCGTGGTGACGGGCGAGTGCAATTGCAAAAATCGTAGATTACGGTGACAGTTATTAACTGTCACCGTAATTACACCCTGACCACACGCCGGAGGCCCCGTCCGGACAGGTGGCGCGCGTTGAGTAAGACGTCACCCCTTCTGGAGAAAGGTAAGGCAACTGGAGGTGAGCCATCCGGGTTGCGTTGGCGCAAGGCGCGGAGTTCGAACTTGGAGAGTTGACGGGCATCTATGTCAGCCGCGGGGTGGAGCCGGGGCTGGCCAGACAGGTGGCCGGCGCGGCCGGTGCAAGCGGCATTCACCTCTACCGCCACCTTCGCCGTGGGAGCGGCGATGCCACTCGTGATGGTCATCGTGTCATTCTCTGCGTGGCTGGTCCCCGTCGTCTCGCTGGCGTCGCTCTGTTTCCTTGCCGTCCTTGGTGCGGTCGGGGCGCAGGCCGGAGGCGCCGATATTGTTCGGGCCACGACGCGCGTGACGTTCTGGGGTGCGCTGGCGATGGCACTGACCGCTTGTATCGGGCGCCTATTCGGAACTGTTGTCTGACGCGGCAGGTTCTGCAGCCGGTTGCAGCCTGCCATCGACCACGAGCATCTTCCGGTCGCAGACTGCCGCCACGTGTTGGTCATGCGTCGAGATCAGGAACGTGGTCTGGTCTTCGCGGTTCATGTCGCGCAGCAGGGCGAGGACCTGGTCTGCCGTCTGCCGGTCGAGGTTTCCCGTGGGTTCGTCCGCAAGAACAAGGGCCGGGCGGTTCATCAGTGCACGTGCGATTGCCACGCGCTGCTTCTGGCCTCCCGACAGTTTCGGCGTGCGGAAATCGCGCCGGTCGGACAGGCCAACCCTGTCGAGCAACTGGTTGGCACGGTCCCGCATGACCCTTGTTTCGCCGCCTTCGCTGGCTGCCGCGGGAAACAGCACGTTCTCCATTGCCGTGAAGTCGGGCAGCAAATGGTGGAACTGGAACACGAATCCGATGTGGCGGTTCCTGAAACTCGTCAGCTTCTGTTCGTCGAGGTGCACGAGGTTCTGGTTCAGCATCTCAAGCGTGCCGCTTGTGGGCTCGAGCAAGGTGCCGAGGATCGACAGCAGCGTGCTCTTGCCTGAACCGCTGGGGCCTTCGAGGGCCACGAATTCACCCTTCGTCAGGTCGAAGGACAGATCTTTCAGCACGCGTGTGCGCAGGTCTCCCGTTCCATAATCCTTGACGAGATTACGAACTTGGTAGAGGTCGCCTGTCATTGGTTCAGCACTTCCACCGGGTCCACTTTCGACGCGGCCCGCGCTGGCAGGATTGCTGCAAGGACGCTGCCCAGCGTCGTGAGCACGATCACCGCCAGGTATCCGCCCTGGGCGGGATCAATGGGGAAGGCCGAACCATCCGAGCGGCGCGAGATGTCGGCCAGGAACGTGCAGAAGCCGTATCCGGCCCATGCGCCGAGGCCTGCACCCAGCAGGCCGATGAACAGTCCCTGCAGGATGAAAATCGTGACGATGAAGGCGCGGGACACGCCCATGGAGCGCATGATCGCGATCTCGCCCCGCCGGCGGTAGGTCGTCAGCAGCAGCGCGCTGGACACGCCGATGACGATAGTGATCAGGCTGAAGATCTGGATGAGGTTGCCGGTCTGGGCCTGGCTGTTGAGCGCGACGAAGAGCTGGGCGTTGCGTTCGACCCAGCTTGTCGCCTTGAGCGAGGTGGCGCGCGTGAGGGCATCGGCGATCGCCGGAGCGGCGTTGACGTCATCGGCCTTGATCTCGATCTGCGAGATCCCCTGCGGGAGATCCAGCAGCGTCCGGGCCAACTGGATATTCACGAAGGCCACCCGCTCGTCGAGAGAGCCGATCCCTGTCTTGTAGATGGCCCGCACGGTCAGCGTGCGCTCGCGCCCCCGATCAGTCCGCACGACGACGGGCTGCCCGATGCGCAAGCCCAGATTGTTTGCAAGCTTCTCGCCAATCAGGATGCCATCGATGTTCAGCTGTGCCTCGCCGCGTATGATCTTCGGCGTGATGGCCGAGATGGCATCAAGGCGGTCGGGGCGCAGGCCGTTCATGAGTACCGGCGAGGTCGCCTGTCCCTTGATCAGGAACGCATTCCCATTGATCTGCGGCGAGGCCACGCGGACTCCGGGCGTACGCTCGACAATGTCGAGGACGGATTGCCACGCGAATATCTGCTTGCGCTGGGTTGTCGAGGTTTCGCGGGCGACGAGGCGAGTGGTGTCGCTGCCTCCTTCGCCGGAGATTTCCCGTGCAATGCGATCCGGTGGTTCGAGCGTGACATGTGCAATGCTGCCGGTCGTCTGGGCAATGAGGAACAGTCTCAGGCCGCCGATGAGCGCCGTCATGAAGACGAAGACGAGAACGCCGATCGCCACGCCGCCAAGCAGAAGGGCAGTTTGCGTCCTGTTGCTTGTCAAGTAGCGCCAGGCGACCTTGATGCTGAACATCATGGGGGGCCCGTGATCAGTTCTTAGCCGGTGCAGGAATGGCCGACACTTCACTGCCAGCCTTGAGCTTCAGCGGATCTAGTACCAGCTGATCGCCGGCCTTGAGACCCGTCGTCACGATCACGCGCTCTGCCGGCCAGTCGACAAACGAAATGTCCTGGCGGACGAGCTTGCCCGCGCGGACCAGCATCACATAGGGCGCGCGACTGGCGTCGCCGATGGCCGCACGCGGAATGGCAATCGCGCTCTCCCGCTTCTCGACCGAGATGTTCACGTCCGCCGAAAGACCCGTGGGAACATCCTTCGGGTAGCCTTCGAATGAAAAGCGGATCTTCCGTCCGCCGGTCGTGGGCTCGACGCGCGGCGATACGAACGTGACCTTGCCCGTGAACGCCTTGCCCTCCATGCCGGCGGGAGCAATCAGTGCGTCCATGCCAAGCCTGATCGCGCCGGCGAGTGTTTCATCGACTTCTGTTTCCACTTCCGGCTGAGATTGCGAAACAAGCTCGAAGACCTGGGTCGTGAGCGTCACGACCTGTCCGGCATCGACCGGACGCAGCACAATGCGGCCATCCATCGGCGCGCGGATGATGAAGTCTTCAAGGCGGATTTTCGCTTCGAGCTCTGCGGCCTCGAGCCTCAGGATTTCTTCCCGGTCGCGCTGGACCAGGAGACGGGCGGATTCGTAGGCGGCCTTCGTGGTGAATCCCTTGTCGAGGAGTGATTGCGCGCGCGCGAACTCGCGCTCGGACTGTGCCAGCTGCCGGCGCTGGCTGGCCGCGGAGGCCTGTCGCTGCTTCAAAATTGCCCGTGACTGGCTTGCATCGATCTCGCCCAGCACGTCGCCGGTTCGCACCATGTCTCCTTCATCCTTCGGAAGGCGCATGATGAGACCTGCGGTCCTTGGAAACACCGACACGCGATCCTCGGCCTTTACGCGCCCGACCGCTGCCAGTACCCGTTCGATGGGGCCAGCTTCCACCGCCAACACCTCCACGCGAGGTATCTGCGTCATGCTCCGGTACACGAGGGCAAGCGCCACAAGGGCGGCCACGGCGAGCACGATCCAAGTCAGTCGGGTACGCATCGTCATCGCAGGCCCAGTTTGAACGCAGAACAGGAATACACTGTAACGGACGGTGCGACCGATTAGATCCTCGAAGCATGGTAAACCTGCGGACTTTGCCGGCCAGGGCCGGGGGAAGATTGATGGGGTCCGGCGGTGATCCGCACATCTCTCTTCCCAGGGAGTGAGTTTGCTAAATCTCGCCTAACTTCGACCCCACCCTTCAAACGATCTAACGTGTTGCGTTCGTTACAAAATAGATGAGTTCAGCGGATCGCGTTTCTCGCCCAACCGTGACCCCTCTAAAACACTCGATCCGACTGACCTATCAATGATTTGGCATCACCAGATAGTGGAGTAGGTTGGAAGCGATTTTACAATCATGACCGCAAGCAGTCGGTTCGTCATGATACTCAAGCCTCCTGATGTGAAGAGAGATTTCCGATCACGGCCAAGAACTCGCGCCGCGACATCGGATCTTCGCGGAAGGCGCCCAGCATCGTGCTCGTCACCATGCCGACACCCGGCTTGTGCACTCCGCGCGTCGTCATGCACTGATGCGCCGCTTCGATGACCACCGCTACGCCGCGCGGCACCAGGACCTTTTGAATGCAATTGGCGATCTGAGCCGTCATTTTCTCCTGAACTTGGAGGCGGCGCGCATAGCCGTCCACAACGCGCGCCAACTTCGAGATTCCGACCACGCGGTTCGACGGCAGATACCCAACGTGCGCATGCCCGATGATCGGCGCCAAATGATGTTCGCAATGCGATTCGAAACGAATCCCGCGCAGGACGACCATCTCGTCATAGCCTTCGACCTCTTCGAAAGTGCGCGTCAGATAGTCCTCCGGATCCGTGGCATAGCCGGAGAACCAATCCTCGAACGCACGCGCGACTCGCGCCGGCGTGTCGCGCAATCCTTCGCGGAGCGGGTTGTCTCCCGTCCAACGCAAAAGGGTTTCGACGGCAGCTTCAGCCTCGGCGCGCGAAGGGCGCAACGGCGCCGCGGCAGAAACGGCGGAATTAAAGTCACGGGCAGGCGTGATGGCATTCATGAGGAGTCCCGATGTTGTGGGAGTGGCGATACGGAGTGTATACGCAACACCTGCGCCGGTCGGATCACATCACCAGGGAATTGTCGCGCCACTGTAATCGCGAAATGATCCGCTATCTTTCTGCGACAGTGCGCGCAGCACCGCAACCAATCGCTCGGCAACCACGGCGGGCGGCTGAGTGTCTAGCCCCGCCTTTGCGAATGGCGCCGAAAGTCGGGAGTCCGTCGTGCCGGGATGCAGTGCGACACAAATGGCCTCGGGCTTCGTGCGCTTAAGTTCGATCGCCGAGGTGCGCACCAATTGATTGAGCGCGGCTTTCGACGCCCGATAGCTGTGCCATCCACCCAACCTGTTGTCACCGATGCTGCCCACTTTGGCCGACAGCACCGCGAACACGGACCTCCCGGCGCGCGGCAACAACGGCAAGAAATGCTTCATGATCAACGCTGGTCCGACCGCGTTGATCTCGAACGACTTGAGCATATGCTCGCGGTTCAAATGGCGCAGGCCGCGTTCCGGCACGAACGCTTCGTCGTGGAGGAAGCCTGTGGCAACGAAGACCAAGCGAATCTCGGCGACCTGCTCGGAAACGAACCGCGCTGCGTTTTCGATGCTTGTTTCGGATTTCAGGTCGATCGGCGGCACGCTTTCGCGCGTAAAGCCGATGACATCGCAGTCAATGTCGTTGGTACGCAGCCGATCTGCGACAGCCCTGCCTATCCCGCCGTGGGCACCGATGACGAGCGCCAGCTGCTTTGTCCCTCCCGACACCGGTCCACTCAAGCCTTCTGCTTTGCATCGCTGCGCTTCTTGCCGCGAATGGGATGACTCATAAGCTAGCGCTCGGGATGTTCAAGTCAATCCATCGACTGCCGAAAAAAACGACGTTGCACAGCTGTAATGTTCCACGGTTGGCAATCGACGTGCCGCAGTGATCCGCTCTGCAAACGAGCGCGTATACTTTCACGCATATCAAAAGCAACCGTTTGTGTCTCATTCAACTTGATGTGTGTCCATTTAACGATAGAGAGAGTTCGAACCATGTTTTTCCGATCAATGATGATGGCCATCGCCGTCCTCGCACCGATGACGTTCACAGGCGTTGCAAACGCAGGTGGCATGTACAAACCGGCAGGGACAGTAGTGGATGTTGCGGCGTCCAATCCCGACTTCTCGACGCTTGTCGCCGCCATCAACGCCGCAGGTCTTGTGGACGCGTTGAATGGCAAAGGTCCGTTCACGGTTTTCGCGCCAACCAACGCAGCGTTTGCGGCGCTTCCCGCTGGCACACTCGAGAATCTGCTGAAGCCTGAGAACAAGGCAAAGCTGACAGCGATCCTCACCTACCATGTAATCCCGGCGAAGATCGAGTCGTCAGCACTCGTCGGAAAGACTCTCACCTCGCCAGCAACACTCCAAGGCGGCACGCTTGCCATCGACGGCATGAAGGGTGTGAAGATTAACAATGCAACGGTGACGGCTGCCGACGTGAAAGCATCGAACGGCGTCATCCACGTCATCGACAAAGTTCTCCTGCCCGCCAGCTAAGTCGCTGCGGGACCTCGGCGTGACGCCTCCGCGAAATCCGCTGGGGCGTCATTCCTTTTTCCAGCTTGAGGACAGTTCGATGCGAAAAATTCTGTACGGCCTTGGATTGACGATAGGTTTGGCCATCACACCGACCGTGCGTGCCGACACCGAAGAGCCTAGGTTCAACGTCGTCGACAAAGTCGGCGTGCTGGAAATCCGGCAGTATGGCAAGCGGCTTGCGGCCGAAGTCGTGGTCGCTGGCGACGAAGAGGACGCCCGCTCCGCCGGATTCCGCTTGCTCGCCGATTTCATTTTCGGCAACAACACGTCGCGCACATCGATCGCGATGACAGCGCCGGTGTCGCAGCAGGCGGCAAAAAGCGAGAGCATCGCGATGACGGCGCCCGTCTCACAATCGCGCGATGGCAGCGGCAAATGGCGCGTGAGGTTCTACATGCCCTCCAAATACACGCGCGATACACTACCAAAGCCGAATAATCCCGCCGTTGAGATCGTCGAAGTTCCCGGAGAGACGACGGCCGTCTTGCGCTTCTCCAACAGCCGTAGCGCGGAAGCCGTCGCCAAAAAAACCGCCGATTTGTTGCGGATCTTGGCATCATCAAAATGGACGCCCACCGGCGTGCCCGTCACATGGCTCTACGACCCGCCATGGACGTTGCCGTTCTTCCGGCGCAATGAAGTTGCTGTTGCGGTTAGGCCGCGTTAGGGCCCGATGGTGACGCGTCAGACGGCCATGCATCCGCGTCCGATCATCGTCTGGTTTCGGCAAGACCTGCGTCTGGCCGACAATCCGGCCCTCGTGCAAGCGTTGAAGGTCGGACCGATCATTCCTCTCTTTGTCTTAGACGACGTGATCTCAGGCATATGGAAGCTTGGGGGCGCTTCGCGTTGGTGGCTGCACCACAGCCTGCAGTCTCTAGCCGCTGATCTTGAAGCGCGTGGGAGCAAATTGATCGTTCGAAAAGGAGCAGCTGAAGCGGTCATCGCAAGTGTGGCGGCTGAAACAAACGCCGAAGCGGTCTATTGGAATCGGCTGTATGAACCGTATGCAATTGCCCGCGACGCACAGATCAAGGCGGCACTCGCTGCGAACTCGGTATCCACTCACAGCTTCAATGCCTCGCTGCTCGCCGAACCGTGGACGGTCAAAATGGGAAGTGACAGTCCGTACAGAGTGTTCACGCCGTTTTGGCGCTCCCTTTCCAGTCGCTATAGGAACGAGCCGCTTCTCCTCGCGCCAAGAGAAATGCGAGCGCCATCGGCTTGGCCTCAAAGCGATGCAATTCGAGCGTGGCAATTGCTCCCGGCGAAGCCAGACTGGACGAAGGGCTTTGCATCCTCATGGCGACCGGGCGAGCACGGCGCGCACCAAACGATGGTCAACTTCCTTGACCTGGCGCTCGACGGCTACGCCGCCAATCGCGATCGCCCCGACATGGCAGGCACCTCTCGATTGTCGCCCCATCTGCACTGGGGCGAGATCGGACCGCGCCAAATCTGGCATGCGCTTGCAACGTCGATGGACCGTAATGATGGAGTCGAAACGCACGCAACGAAATTTCTGACCGAGATTGGCTGGCGCGAGTTCGCGTATCACCTGCTGTATCACTTTCCGCAAATGACAGAACGAAATCTCAATCCCGCATTCGACCGATTTCCTTGGGTTGATTGCGAAAAGAGATTTAAAGCCTGGTCAAGCGGCCGCACCGGTTATCCGATCGTCGATGCGGGCATGCGTGAATTGTGGGCCACAGGGTACATGCACAATCGTGTGCGCATGATCACCGCGTCGTTCCTGGTCAAACACCTGCTGATCCCATGGCAGCACGGTGCGCGCTGGTTCTGGGACACGCTGCTGGATGCGGATCTCGCGAACAATTCAGCAAGTTGGCAATGGGTCGCCGGTTCAGGAGCTGACGCAGCGCCGTTTTTTCGTATCTTCAATCCTATGATCCAGGGAGAAAAATTCGATCCGGATGGAAGATACGTGCGGAATTGGGTTCCGGAGCTGGCAGGGGTAGATACAAAACACATTCACCGCCCCTGGACCGCATCCAACTTTACATCCCTCGGGTATGCCCCCCCCATCGTCGACCACGTTCGCGCGCGATCTCAGGCCCTCGAAGCATTCAAAATGTGCAGTAATGCAGCTTCATCTCCCGGCGCCAGTGGTCCAATTGTTCCGCCTCCAACGTTCAGGAACCGCGTCCGGGAACGTTAACAGCGGGGCTTTCGCGGCAGTGCGCAATGATCGCTGGACGCGATGAAAGATCGAACTCCAAGGCCTCGGCCGGAGGCCGCAAGAGACATTGTGATTTTGTCGCAGATCCCCTTGGTCGAGGGAGACGTATCACATTTTGTGCCGAGCTTAATTTTCCAGAATATGACCGGGCACAACCAACGAAAAAGTTTCCAATGAAACAGAAGGTCGCACACTCATGATCGCAAGACTCAGCAGCTACGTCGTGTATGCGTGGAATTTTATATTTAATCACGAAGTTAGCCCACTTCGTAACATTCCCGATGTCGCCATTCGGCACTATGTTTTGCAAGCGTTGGGTTTGATGTGGGCAGCTAGCGCTTCAGTTGCCATCGGAAGCTACACGTTCGCTGCCGCAAGCGTGATTGGGCACTCTGTTTTGATAGGAGCCGTAGCGATTACGGTCGCAACCCTTACGACCGCGGCAAAAAAGCCTCAGTTATTTGTCCGGAGTTTTGGTCGCCACAAAGATGGCGAGCACGAATAGGAGTTGACGGTGGCCGTTCACCCATCGGTCTGTCGAAGGGCAGTTGCTGCCCCTCGAAAGCTGGCCCAGTGGGATTAGTCCACTCTCAATAACTCGGACCTTTTGAATTTTTTCACCCGACGGATCATTCGCTGAACTCATCTTGAGATTGGATCGTGCAGGTACTGATTATAGGCGCGAGTAAGGGCATTGGTTTGGAAACGACCCGCCAAGCGCTTGAGGCAGGACATAACGTTCGCGCTCTGGCGCGGTCCGCAGCCGCGATCGGTCTTTCAAATCCGAAACTGGAAAAAGTGCAGGGCGACGCGCTCAGCCCGCGAGACGTGAACGCCGCGCTCTCCGGGGTCGACAGCGTGATCGTAACACTTGGCGTCGGCCTGGGCGAGTTGTTCCGGCCCGTACATCTCTTTTCCGATGCGACGCGCGTGCTGATTGCGGCCATGAAAGCCCAAGGGGTCAAGCGCCTGATTTGTGTCACTGGCTTTGGCGCCGGTGATAGCCGCGCAAGCATCAATTGTCTTCAGAGACTGCCGTTTCAGCTAGTGTTCGGCCATGCCTATGACGACAAAACCCGGCAGGAGCAGCTGGTCAAGGAGAGTGCACTCGATTGGACGATCGCGCGACCCGGCGTACTGACCGGCGGGCAGCGAACGGGGCGCTACCAAGTCTTTCGCAAGCCCGCACAGTGGCGGAATGGGATTATTTCGCGCAAGGATGTTGCTGATTTCCTCATTCGACAGATCGATGATGCGACTTACGTTCATGAAGCCCCCGTGTTGGTCAATTGATGGCCGCCACCGGCTAAGGCAATCCGCACCCTGAAAGTTCTATGGCCAAGATGCGTCCAAGGTCGCAGCTTCCGACCAAGCCCTGCGCACACTGTAACCGCCCTTTCACTTGGCGCAAGAAATGGGCTCGGGATTGGGAGAATGTGAAGTATTGCTCGCAACGCTGTCGAAACGCCACGACCCCGAGCGTTCCGACGCTGCAGCGGGAAACGTGATGAGCGCACTGCGGATCATTCTGGGCGATCAGCTTTCGTTCGACATGTCTGCACTCGCAGGCCACGATCCTGCGCAAGACATCGTGCTGATGATGGAGGTGATGGAAGAAAACACCTACGTCCGGCATCACAAGCAGAAGATTGTGTTGGTTCTGTCTGCGATGCGCCACTTCGCGGACGAACTGCGTCAACGAGGAGTGACAGTCGACTATGTAAAGCTCGATGCGTCTAACAATAGCGGCGATCTGACGACCGAAATCCAACGCGCGGTAGCTAGGCACGCGCCTGACTGCTTGGTTGTGACCGAGCCTGGAGAGTGGCGTGTGCAGGCGATGGTCGAAGGCTGGGAAGCCTTGACGGGTCGGCCGGTGGATGTGCGCGCCGACAACCGATTCTTCGCAAGTCGCTCCCGCTTCGCCCTGTGGGCGCGAAATCGTCGAACATGGCGGATGGAGCATTTCTATCGCGAGATGCGGCGAGAGCACGCAATCCTGATGGAGGGCAATCGGCCGGTAGGCGGAGAATGGAATTTCGATTCGGAAAATCGCAAGCCACTGGCAGCGTCCATCATTCCCCCCGACCGGATTCGCTTCGCACCAGACGAAACGACGCGTGAGGTGATGGCACTGGTCGCGCAGCGCTTCAGTGATCACTTCGGTGGGCTTGAAGAATTTGGTTGGCCGGTAAATCGCCACGATGCGTTACGTGCGCTGGAGAATTTCATCGCTGTTGGCCTACCGCGTTTCGGCGATTACCAAGACGCCATGAAGGCAGGCGCGCCGTTCTTGTTCCACTCGCTCCTGGCACCGGCGTTAAACCTTGGGCTGCTCTCCCCCAGCGAAGTCTGCCGGGCGGCCGAAGCCGCCTGGCGCTCGGGGGCCGCGCCGCTCAACTCTGTCGAGGGCTTTGTGCGTCAGATATTAGGTTGGCGCGAATATGTGCGCGGAGCCTATTGGACCTTGATGCCGGAATACGCGGGACGAAACGCCCTCCAGGCGACACGTAAATTGCCGACTTTTTACTGGACCGGCGACACTTCTATGCGGTGTCTACGCGAAGCGATCGGGGGCACGGCGCGATATGCCTATTCACATCATATTCAACGATTGATGGTGACAGGCAATTTTGCCCTGCTCGCCGGCGTCGCGCCGCGCGAAATCGAGCGCTGGTATCTCGCCGTCTACGCAGATGCGCTCGAGTGGGTCGAGATGCCCAACACGCTTGGAATGGCCGTTTTCGCGGACGGTGGACAAATGGCTTCCAAGCCCTACGCAGCTTCTGGCGCCTATATCGACCGAATGTCGGACTTTTGTTCGGGCTGCGCCTACAACGTGAAGCAGAAGACGGGTCCGAAGGCATGCCCGTTCAACTATCTCTACTGGGCCTTCCTGATCCGTCAGAAAGATCGGCTGGCGAATAACCCTCGGCTTGCGATGCCATATCGAACCCTTGCGGGGTGGCCGTCGGAACGGCAGAAGGCAATACTCGCTGAGGCAGACGACTTTCTCGAAAAGCTCCAGTAACGTCGGCTAATCGCGCCGGGCAATCGGGATGGCGTGCGCGCTCGCTGAACTCTACCGGTCAAGTGTGTGAGCGGATTACACAGGACGAATACGACAAAAAAGCGCTCGAGTTGAAGGACCTCTAAAACGAGATCGCAACGCAGTTTGAACATAATCAAAACGACGACAACGCATTCAGAACATCGCAGGAAAAGTTGACTTCCGTAGCTTCACGAGAGGCCGACATTTTCAAGCGTACGACAATCGATCAAAAGCGCCAATTGCTTGCATTTGCCCTGTCGAACTTCAAGCTCGAAGGGAAAAAGCTTGTATATTCAATGCTTTCGCCATTCGACCTGATGGTAAACCGTACCACGCATTCGGCCTGGCTGGGGTACTAGGATTCGAACCTAGGAATGGCGGAATCAAAATCCGCTGCCTTACCACTTGGCTATACCCCAATGGCCGGAATCGAGCGTGGCCAATGCTTTAAGGCGCGGGAACATAATGGCCCGGCACGCCCAAGGCAATGGGCCAAAATCGGATGTTTAGCGTGGCGCCAAAAGATAGGCAGGAACAGGGATCGTCGCGATCCTGTCCGTCTGCAACGAGCCCAGGTAAAGCAATCCGTCCTTCTCGTTCACGCTGGTAATGGTGTGGATCTTGACCCCGCCCGGATCCTGCAGCGTCGCTACCACCTGCCCTTGCAGATTGACGGCTATAATACAGCCATAGAGTTCTGGAGCCGTTTGCGGCATCAGGCCCAGCATCTGCAGGCGGTAGATCACCTTGCGCAGGAAGGGACTGCCCATCGTCTCCTCCAGCCCCTTGATCCGCGGTCCCGCCAGCGCCACCCAGAACAGGTCGCGCCCATTGAACGACAGATTGTCGGGATAGCCCGGCAGATTTTCGATGAAGCGGTCCGATTGTCCGGCCTTGGCGCCCTTCAGCCACAGCCGCGAAATCCTGTGCGCTGCCGTTTCATTGACCAGCACATAGTCTTCATCCGGACCAAGTGCTACACCATTGGCAAATGCCAGCCCCGTCAGACGCTCTTGCAACTGTCCTGTCGCCGGCTCAAACGAAAACAGACGTCCGGTCGTCTGGCCCTCAAAGAAGTCCAGCATGTAATCTTCAAAACCGAAGCGTTGCGAGGCATCACTGAAAAAAATCGTCCCGGTTTTGCCGATGTCCAAATCATCGACAAATCTCAAAGGTTGGTTCTGATAACGTGAGGCAATGGGAAATTCGCGGCCCGTCTTGTCGAACGCCAACAACCCCTTGCGCGCATCCGCGACGACAATGTTGCCATAGGGATCATGCTGCAGTCCCAGGGGCCGCCCACCAGCCGACGTGGCCACGACCTCAACGCCAATCGGAGCCGCTATCGGCGTCCCACCCGGCACTACCGGCGAAATCGGCGCCGGACCCGTTGACGTCTGACCATCAATCCGGACACGGACAATCCGCCCATCCTCAAGCCCGGTATAGGCATAGCCATCTTTGATGCTCACGTCTTCCGGACCCGGCCCGATGGCGTCACCCAACCAACGCACCTGGCGCAAAGCATCGTTGCGCGCAAAGGGACCATTGAAACCGGGATTGGGTCCCACGGTCACAACGACAGGCTCGATCCGTACCGGCCACGCCAGAAGATAAACCGCGGCTATCACAATCAACCCTGCGAAACCGATCATCACATAGCGCATGGCAGTCCCCTCAAAATCGTTCTGGAGGCACTTTGCCCGTCTTGCCCCTCACCTGACCAGCCTGTATAAGTCCGCGCTTGCCCGCAAGGCAGCACGTTGCTGCCGGTGGATGCGACAAATCGCATCCGTACAAAGTCTGGTATTCGGAGTGTAGCTCAGCCTGGTAGAGCACTGCTTTCGGGAGGCAGGGGCCGGAGGTTCAAATCCTCTCACTCCGACCAACATCCCAGTCACACCCCAAAGCGGGGCTGCGACCAACCGCCAATGATCACCATTCTGGAGTTCCCTGATGAAACTATCCAATTTTGCCGCTGTCATTGTGCTGACAGGCGCCTCGCTCTTTCTCACCGCTTGTGGCGGCAGCGGATCGACCAGCGCCGACGAAGCCGCGATCACCGAAACCAACAAGAAATGGCAGGAACTTATCGTCGCCAAAAACGCCAAAGCGATTTCGGAACTTTACGCCGAAGACGGTCAGATGTTGCCGCCCAACTCGCCAAAGACTGTTGGACGACCAGCGCTTGAGCAAGCCTGGAACGGCTTTGTCAACATCCCGGGAATGGCGCTGACTTTCGAAACTGAAAAATTCACTTTCGCCAAATCTGGTGACCTTGCCGTCGAAGTGGGAACATACAAATTCATCACCGGCGAAGGCGCAACACAGGTAACGGACATCGGTAAATCCATCGTCACTTGGCGCAAGCAAGATGGCAAATGGCAAGTTCTGGCCGACATGTTCTCCAGCAATACGTCCCCGCCCACCCCAGCACCGGTTGATGTCCCCGGCGCGGCGCCCGGTATCGACATGCCGGCAGATATTGTTTTGCCCAGCACACCGGCAACTCCAGCGCCAGTTGTACCACCAACACCGCCGGCGAACTAACTCTGCACCGCCGGAAACGCGCGCGCGAACAAACTTCGCGCGCGACCATTCTTCGCTAAGCATCCCAGGACCTATGCCAGCGCTCGACGACCTATTTCTCACCGCCCTCATTTTCACCGCTGCGGTGCTCTATTCGTCGGTGGGCCACGCGGGCGCATCGGGTTATCTTGCCTCTATGGCCCTCTTCGGCCTTGCTCCCGAGGTCATGCGGCCAGCGGCCCTGACATTGAACATTTTGGTCGCCTCTCTTGCCGTATATCGCTACACAAGGGCCGGCCAAAACGATTTGCGTTTGCTGCTTCCCTTCATTGTAACCAGCGTACCGGCCGCGTTTGCCGGCGGCCTGTTGATTGTGCCCCCGTTTGTCTACCGCCCGCTTGTCGGCGCCGTATTGCTCCTCGCCGCGATCCAGTTCATTCGCACCGCGCGTGACGCCGCGGAAAGAGACAGCGCAACAAAACCGCCCAACATTCCTATAGCGCTTGGAACAGGTGCAGGCCTTGGCCTCTTGGCTGGCGTCACCGGCACGGGCGGCGGAATTTTCCTGAGTCCCCTGCTCTTGTTCATGCGCTGGACAAACACCAGGCGTACCTCCGGGATCGCCGCAACCTTTATCCTGGTCAACTCCATTGCAGGCCTGGCAGGCACCAGCTTTAGTGTGCAGGCGCTTCCCGCAGCGCTGCCTTTGTGGGGACTGGCGGCACTCATAGGCGGCTTGCTCGGCACCTGGCTGGGCACCAAGTTGCTGCCAATCCCCGGGCTGCGTTTTGTCCTTGCCGCCGTCTTGATTGTCGCGTCGGCCAAAATGCTGCTGACATGAAAAAAGCCCGGATGATGAGTCCGGGCCTGAACAGCTAATGATTGAGAAACGCGCTTAAATTATTCCGGCTGCGGTTTTCAAAGTCTTTGCCGGACGGAAACGCAGCTTCTTTGACGCTTTGATCTTGATGGCTTCGCCGGTCCGCGGATTGCGGCCCATGCGCGCCGGACGCTTGGCAACGGTGAACACGCCGAAGTTACCGATCGGAAGCTTGCCGCCGCCCTTCAACCCTTTGAGGCTGGCCTCGATCGTTCCGAACACAAGTTCGATCACGCGCTTGGATTCTGCCTTAGGCAGGTCGCCCTTTTTGGCTACGGCGAGAATGAAGTCTGATTTGCTCATTTTGTTTTGCCCTAAAACTGGTCTGCGATGATGCGTATGTAGCAGACAGGTCTTAAGCAATCCACAAAATTGCGTGACTTTCACTAGGTTTTTTGCCAAGCAGCAGCATGAAAGCCAGTGTTTATGTGCATTTTCTGTGGGTTAGAGTGGAAAAAACCTGCACTGAGCTTGCGTTTTTGCCCTTTGCGCGGGTGAATTTTCGAAACGCATGATTCGGTGCTGCTTTTTCCACACCGGACTGCTCTAAAGCCCGGACCGCAATCATCGACTCAAATGGACCGCGGCGGCGAGGGTCTATGAGAGAGTAAGGAAATACGGTTATCGCATGAGTGTGTCCCCGGTTCAGGTTTCTCACGGCGAAGTACGAAATGGCTTTCTCGGCCGGATGGGCTGGGTGCTCTACCAGCTCGCGGCAAGCCCGTATTTCGTCATCATCAACATCTTTGTCTTTGCGTCTTATTTCCAAAAGCACGTCGTCGGGGAAAGCGTCGAAGGGCAAGTTGTCTGGGGTTACACCCAGGCCGTCGCCGGCTTGGTGATTGCGTTCGGCTCCCCCATTCTGGGCGCACTCGCCGATGCGTATGGCCCGCGCAAACCCGGATTGATAATATTCTCTATGGCTGCAGTTCCCGCCATGCTTGCGCTGTGGTTCGTCACTCCCGGACACCTGCAACTGGGTGTGGCAGCGATTATCGTCGCCGCAGTCACAATGGAGTTCGCAGCTGTCTATCACAACGCAATGCTTCCAAGCGTTGCCGACACACGAAACGTCGGCTTCATGAGCGGGCTGGCCTACAGTTTTGACTATGTCGGCAGCGTATCGCTTTTCATGGTGTGGTTGGCGCTGCCAACTCTGGGCATCTTGAGTATGATTGACCAGCCGTTTGCCCACGAGCGCCTGTCAGGCCCGCTATCCGTGCTCTGGCTCATATTATTTTCCATTCCGTTCGTTCTGTTCACAGTCGATCGTCCGCCCTCCGGCCTGTCCGTCATTGGCGCGGTTGGAAAGGGACTGGCGCAACTCGGCCGCACAATCACCCAGGTTGCCCACTACCGCAATGTCGCGACATATCTCGTCGTGCGCGCAATCTATGCCGACGGCATGAGCGCCGTATTCACGTTTCTCGCAGGCTACCTCAGCGGAATTTTCGGTTGGTCGACATCCAAGATCGGCATCTTTGCTCTCGTCGTTCTGACAGTACCGATTTTCACTTCGATCATAGGCGGCTGGGTCGACGACCTCATCGGCGCACGACGAACCGTCCAGATCGGTTTATTCATGTTTACCCTCGCCGTTCTGGGTTCAGTCAGCACAACGCCAGACGAGTATCTCTTCTTCTTTGTTGTGACTGACGAGTTACGAAATCAAAATTTGCCGTATGTCGGCGCTCTGTTCAGCTCCTTGGGATTTACGCAATTTCCCGAGCAAATCAGCCTGGCATTTTCATTGCTCGGCGGCGCTTTCGTCGGCCCGGTACTGGCATCCAGCCGCACAATGGTGGCACGTATCTCACCGCACGAAATGATCTCGGAAGTCTATGGTCTCTATACCTTGACCGGGAAGGCAACTGCCTTTGCCGCGCCGTTCTTTGTCGCACTGGTGACCTCTGCCACCCAAAGCCAGCGCGCGGGCTTTGCCGTCATACTTGTGTTCCTGGTCGCAGGACTGCTGGGCCTTTTTTGGGTCCGGGAAGAACGCGCCGGACTTGCGCCACAATAGACTCCGGCTCGCCCTCTTCGATCTGCGGAAATATCAGGGTCGCCAGCAAGCCCGGCTTGGCATCATCGAGTTTGATCGTCGCATCATGCATCCGCGCCACTGCGGCCACAAGACTGAGCCCTAAACCGGAACCGGGCGTGTTGCGGGCGCGCTCCAGGCGGACAAACCGGTCAAGCACTCGCTCTTTGTCATTTTCAGGAATGCCGGGGCCAGTATCGCGGACTGAAAATTTGGCCAGATGATCACGCGGATCGACCCAGGCTGACACCGTAACCGCCCCGCTGTGCAGCGTGTATTTGAGTGCGTTCTCAACCAAATTGGCCGCCGCCCGCGCAAGCAGACTACGATTGCCGCGCACCATCACAGGCGATTTGGCAACAAACTTCAATGCAATCCCGCGATCTTCCGCCACTGGCTCGTATAGATCGGCAATGTCATGAATGACTTCGCTGAGATCGACCGGTTCCAGTGTGTCGCGATGCGCGCCGGTTTCCGCTTCTGCGATCAGGAGCAAGGAATTGAATGTCGAAATCAATCCGTCAGCTTCAGAGATCGCGCTCTCCAGTGCCTGCATGGTCTCTTCATGCGGCGCGTTTGCCATCAGCGACCCCTCAAGCTTGTTGCGCAAGCGGTTGAGTGGTGTTCGCAAGTCATGAGCGATATTGTCGGCCACTTCCCGCATGCCCATCATCAGGCGCTCGATCTGTTCCAGCATCTTGTTCAGGTTTTGCGCAAGATCGTCCAGCTCGTCACGGCTGCCATGGACCGGAATGCGCCGTGTCAGGTCGCCGGACATGATTTCCCGGCTGGTACGATTGATCAGTTCAAGTCTGTGTAACACATTGCGGCTGATCCAAACACCGCCGACGATTCCAAAAAAGACCGTAATCGCAAGCGCGGTCAGCAAGGTGCTGCGCACCGCGCCTTCGATGGCTGTCAACTCGCCGACATCGCGCCCCACAAGCAGGCGAAATCCGCCACCGAATGGAAAGTGCATTGCCCGCCCGGGCCGCATCTCCTTGTCATCCTCGGTTCCGCGTTCGTAGTTGAAGTTGATCCACTGCGGCGCAGTCTCCACCGCATCCGTGGGCCACTGCGGTAGATTGCCCGCAAGCGTGCGGCCATTCACTGACAAAAGATAAAGACTTCTCTGACCCGGCCTCGTGGAGCGCTCAACAATAATGCTGCGCAACCCCAACCAGCCACGACGCTTGTATTGCTCGTTCAGGCCCTGAAATTCGGCGTTGATCGTTTCATCTGCCTGTGTCGCCATAAATCCGGTGGTACGCCAGTAGATGAATCCCAAGAGAAACAACACCGACATGCCGAACAGACACAGATAGGCAAATGCCAACCTGAACGTCGCCGTGCGAAAGACTTCAAGAAGCCGCACGGAGCGAGTATCCAGCGCCTCTGACGGTGTGCAACAAAGGTTCGACGTAACCCTTGTCAATCTTTGAGCGCAACCGCGAGATATGCACGTCGATCACGTTCGTTTGCGGATCGAAATGATACTCCCAGACATTCTCCAACAGCATAGTGCGGGTAACGACCTGCCCCGCATGCCGCATCAAATATTCCAGCAACAGGAACTCGCGCGGCTGAAGGTCGATTTTCTGTCCCGCCCGTGAGGCCGTTCGCGACAGCAGATCAAGCTCCAGATCGCCTACGCTCAGTTTTGTCACAACTGCGTCCGACCCGTTGCGCCGCGCCAGCGCATCGACACGGGCAAGCAGTTCAGCGAAGGCATAGGGCTTGGCGAGATAATCATCGCCACCAGCCCGCAAGCCCTTCACACGATCATCAACCTCGCCCAGTGCACTCAGGAACAACACCGGCGTCTTGTTACCTTCGTCCCGCATATGGCGCACCATCGCCAGGCCATCCATGCGCGGCATCATCCGGTCGACGACGGCAACATCGTAATTCCCACCCATCGCCAAATGCAAACCGTCCTGGCCATCGGGAGCATGGTCAACAATGTGACCGCTCTCTTTCAAGCCGCGCGTCAGGTATGCCGCGGCCTCTTTATCATCTTCAACAACAAGTATGCGCATGTTCAAAACCGTCCGTGGTTCCGTGGGAAAGAACGGGGAGCAGCCAAGCTGCCCCCCGGTCATAAAAGTCCGCGTCAGCCGATTTTCTTCAGCTTGACCGGAATAAAGACTTTCTGATTGTTGCCTCTTTCGACAAACAACAATACCGACGGGCGTTTCAGCGCATTGGCCGTTGCAATCGCTGAATTCACGTCAGCAATCGAATGCACTTCGTTTGCGCCCACTTTGACAATCCGGTCACCAGGTTGCAGCCCGCGCTCCGCAGCATCGCTGTCCGGGTCGATATTGGTGATCAGCATACCCGTGGCATCTTTGCTCAATTCCAGATCGGAGCGCATCGTCGGCGTAATCATTGCCAGATCCAACCCTAACGCAGCGACCTTCGCTTCGCCCAATCCATCAGGCTTGGCGCCCGGCCCGCCTTCGCGATTATCGTCGCTGGCTACCAACGCTTCCTCGCCTGGCCGTTTGGCAATCGTGACCGAGATCGTGCTTTCCCGGTTGTCCCGCCAGACGGTGAACTTGGCATGCTGTCCGACCTGCAGGGCCGCAACACGGCGCGACAGGTCACGATTGTCCTTGATGGACTGTCCATCCATCTTGAGCACAACGTCGCCATGCTTAAATCCAGCCTTGGCCGCCGGACTGGCCTCGACGACCTCATTGACAAGCGCCCCATTGGTATTTGCCAGCCCCATGCTCTGTACATAATCGTCGTCCAGGCTCTGGATTTTTACGCCCAGCCAGCCCCGGGTCACCGAACCCGCATTCTTCAATTCGGCAACAACGCGCTGCACCGTGGTTGATGGAATGGCAAATCCGATGCCCACACTTCCACCCGACGGCGAAAAGATTGCTGTGTTCATTCCAATCACGCGCCCGGAAAGGTCGAACGCTGGGCCGCCGGAATTTCCACGATTGATCGACGCATCGATCTGCAAAAAGTCTGTGAACTGCGCACCGCCGACTTCATCGCGGCCCCGCGCCGAAACTATTCCGGCCGTAACCGTGCCGCCCAGTCCAAACGGATTGCCAACCGCCAACACCCAATCGCCAACCCGCACGCTCCGGTCGTCGCCGAAGCTCACAAATGGGAATTTCGACCCGCCTTGAATTTTGAGAACCGCAATATCCGTGAGCGGATCACGCCCAATGAGCTTGGCTTTGAACTTTTTCCCATCGACAAAATTGACTTCAATGTCGGTGGCGTCGGCAATAACGTGATTGTTCGTGACCATAAAGCCGGTGGAATCAACCACAAATCCTGACCCCTGCACTTCCCCCCCACGCGGCTTTGCGCGATCAGGAGCACGGCGATATTTCTCGAAATACTCACGCAGCCCCGGTGGAATATTTTCCAGTTCGTCGCCCTTCAGCTCAGACACCTGCGGTCCCGAAACTTTAGCTTTGATGCTCACAACCGCTGGTGATACCCGCTCAACGATGTCGGCGAAATTTCCCGGCAGACTGGAAACGCCCGGCATCACCGGCGCGGGCGCTGCAACTGAAGCAATTGCCGCTGGCGGCTCTGCAACGGCCTGCTCGCCGCCGCCGCTCCAGGAGAACCCAAAAACCGCGCCGCCGATCGCCGCCACAGAAAACGCCGCAGCGCTCGCGATCATCACGCTTTTACGCGGAAACTTCGCGGCGGAGACAACCAAAGGAGCAGATGAATTATCAGACATAAATTTTTCTCCATCGAAAAACGATCGACAACCCGGCCCGGCACGGGCGGCGATCAATACTGCGGCAATCTATACACTTATTATTATGACTAAAATCTGTCCGGGGCATGAATTCGACGTTAGAAACGACGAAACACGGAACTATTCAGCCGATCAGGGTTTGCGCAATTCCTGCTTCCACACGCCTTTGGCTTTCAACGCCCGCGCAACTTCGGGTGGCATGTAATTCTCGTCGTGCTTGGCCAACACGTTTGAAGCCTCAAACTCTCCGTCAACACGGAAAGCGCCTGTCACCACAACGCCCTGCCCTTCCCGGAACAGGTCGGGCAAATCTTTGGAGTAAGTCACCGAAACCTCGGCAACGCCATCAGTGATCCTGAAATGAACGTCGACCCCGTTGGACCGCTTGACACTGCCTAAAGTGACCAGGCCGCCCAGATTAATGGCTTGCCCAGCGGGCACCCGCCGCGCCTTCGCGTCACTGGGACTGTAGAAATATAAAGTGGCGTCGCCCAACGCAAAAACAATCAAAGCCGTCGCCAGAGTCGCGGCACTCAAGGACCCGAGCAAAAATATGAACCGGCGTTGACGTCTGGTCATGATGCGCCGACCATAGCCCACAACTCCACGCGAGCAAAGATCAAGCGTCGCCTTGCTTTAACTCTGCGACGAAAAACCCATCCGTATCTGAACGGGCCGGCGTCAACGTTCGCACCATTCCGGCACGCCACGACGGAAAACTTCTGCAAAAACTCTCAATCCGCATCGGACCTTCTGCCGGAAGAACAGAACACACCGCATAGACAATGCGCCCGCGCGGCCCCGTCAGCGCCACCGCCCGCTCCAATAATTGCGTTTGCGCGGATCGATACCCATCGAGCCGCACCGCATCCAGAGTCCATTTCGATTCCGGATTACGCCGCCACGTTCCGCTTCCCGAACATGGTGCATCGATAAACACAAGATCCGCTCCATCACCCACGCGGTGTTCGACGCTTTCGGAATAGGGATCTCCGGCGATATCGATGATCGTTGCCCCCGCGCGTTCGATGCGAGGCATCATGCGTTGCAACCGTTCATGACTGACATCACAGGCAATGATCTGCCCCTTGTTTTGCATCCAGGCCGCCAACGCAAGCGCTTTGCCTCCACCACCGGCGGCAAGATCAATCACCATATCCCCTTCACGCGCCGCCGCGAACTGCACCGCGATTTGCGAACTCTCGTCTTGCACCTCGACCCGGCCTTCAAGATAGCAAGCCAGCTGGGTAATTTTTACGTCGCTACTGGCGGAAAGCCTGATCCCGGTCGCTGCCTGCCTGCACGGCGCGGGATGCAAACCCAACGCCTGAAGCTCCAGGATTACATCCGCGCGCTTCGCTTTGAGTGTGTTCACGCGCAAATCCAACGGCGCCCTTTGACATAGAAGCTCCATCTCGCGCTCCAGGCCGTCGCCAAATGCCGACACCAGTGCGCCATGAAGCCATTGGGGATAGTTGAGCGCAATCCACGGCTGATCCGGCACCGGTGCAGCATTCAGCACTTCACGCTCACTTGCGCTCAGCGCACCCAACGCATGAGAACCATCCGTACACAGAACATCAATGCGCTCCGCATCCAGTCCGTCCTGAATTTTCAGTGAGCCCAGAACCAGGGCACGCGGCGCGTCGCTGCCCATTGCGAAGGCGCATTCGTTATAGCGCCGCAACACCGCAAAGACCCGCTCGCCAATGGCCGCGCGGTCCTTCGAACCCGCAAACCTGTGCGCCTTGCCCCACGCAGAGATCGTACGATCCGCAGCCGCCTTGCGCGCAATAATCTCAGCAAGAATTTCGCCAGCCGCGGCCAAACGTGCGCCAGGCGTCATCCCGACATCGGATAGTTGGGAGACTCGCGTGTCACCAAAATCGAATGGGGATGGCTTTCCCGCAGGCCCGCCGATGATATGCGTACGAACTGGGCCCGGGCTTGAAAATCAGCGATATTCTTGCTGCCCGTATAGCCCATCGATGCACGCAAGCCCCCCACGAGCTGATGCACGACGCTGAATATCGGCCCCTTGTAAGGCACCTGACCTTCGACGCCTTCTGGCACAAGCTTTAACGTATCACTGACTTCCGCCTGGAAATACCGGTCGGCCGACCCGCGCGCCATTGAACCCAACGAGCCCATGCCGCGGTAGGATTTGTAGCTCCGCCCCTGATATAAAAACACCTCGCCGGGACTCTCGTCGGTTCCCGCAAAGAGTGACCCAAGCATCGCGCAGCTGGCACCTGCAGCAATGGCCTTTGCAAAGTCCCCCGAATACTTGATCCCGCCGTCAGCGATCACCGGGATGCCCAAAGGCTTCGCGGCCGACACCACATTGACGATGGCGGAAAATTGCGGCACGCCAACGCCTGCCACCATGCGGGTCGTACAGATCGAACCGGGCCCAATTCCAACTTTGATTGCATCCGCCCCAGCATCAATGAGCGCCTTGGCGGCATCTGCTGTCGCAACATTACCGGCAATAACCTGCGTCTCGTTCGACATTCGTTTAATACGCTCGACCGCCTCGATGACCCGTGCAGAATGTCCATGCGCCGTGTCAACGACAACGACATCCACACCAGCCGCAATCAGAACCTCAGTCCGTGACAAGCCATCATTGCCAACCGTCGTCGCCGCACCAACACGCAGCCGGCCTTGCACATCTTTGGCCGCATTGGGATGCGACTCCGCCTTTTCAATGTCCTTGACCGTGATCAAGCCGATGCAACGATACTGATCGTCAACCACCAGCAATTTCTCGATGCGATGCTGATGCAGCAGGCGCTTGGCCTCATCCATGCCGATATTCTGACGCACGGTGACCAGCTTTTCCTTGGTCATCAACTGGGAAACAGGCTGACGCAAATCGGTTGCAAAACGCACATCCCGGTTGGTCAGGATCCCCTCAAGCTTTCCGGTCTTCGGTTCAATCACCGGAATCCCTGAAATGCGATGCGTCTCGCGCAGTATCCGCGCTTCCGCCAACGTCGCGTCAGGTGCGATCGAAATAGGATTAAAGACAATACCGCTCTCGAATTTCTTGACTTGGCGTACGTGCAACGCCTGTTCGTCGGGCGTCATGTTGCGGTGAATGACACCCATGCCGCCCGCCTGCGCCATGGCAATGGCAAGCTTGGCCTCGGTTACGGTGTCCATCGCCGCCGACAACAGCGGCACCGCCAGTTCAATGGACTTGGTGAGTTTTGTGCGCGTGTCTGCTTGACCAGGCAGCACATCTGAAGCGCCCGGCACAAGCAGGACGTCATCAAAGGTCAAAGCTTCTTGGAGCTGCAAGCCGTTCCCTTTCTTGTCTAAGGTAACTCGGGAAGCGAGTTGCGGTGTGCCTGTAACGCCTTAACTGCATGAAGTAAAGCGGGCCCAATTGCCTCAGGCGGGATATGAGCCCTTCATGCGGCGGTGGCTGCGCCTTGCAGGCCCCAAAGCTGCATCATCGCCCGCGCTTTGGCTTGCGGAATGACATCATACATCCTGGCCACCCCGTCAAGGAATGACAACGGCCGGGGCTTTCCAAAGCGGTCGAAATCAAGCTGCAAAAATATGGTTGTGAATTGCGATTTGTCGGCACCAACTGATTTACATGCGACGGCTAGCGGTTCGCCCCCCATATCGGAAACGATTTTTTCGGCCGTAACCATGTCGACACCGGTGACAACGGCTAGTGCCTTCGTAAATCCCGGAACGTCTCGAGCCTTTGCTTTTCCAACAAGCGCACTCACTTCGCCCGCGTTCCAATAAGAACGATTGCCGCTCCCAGGCCTTGCCGTCAAACGCTTCTCGGCCAGAACTTCGGCTAAAACGCCATCGAGATCCTTGGCGTCGATCGAAAAGCGCTGCACAATGACTTGGCGCAGAGCCGCTGAGGCGAACCAGAACATTTGGTGCGCCAGGTCTTTCGGCAGGTCCCGCCGCTCGGTGAGTGGCTTGCACAGACTGCTGGTGCGCTCTGCTAAAGCAACCAAGTCGTGGAACACAGCGCGCGGAATGACGGCACCTGAATTTGCCAGCAGCGACTCAATCACACGCGGCTCCTTCACGGCCACAAGGGCACTCACCACGTCGGGCGGCACGTTGGCGCGCTTGGCGATCGCTTCGCGATGCTCTGGCGATTTTGCCTTGACGATTGCAATCAGATCTTCCGTTGTCAGAACGGGCGAGTGATAGAGAATGGGGGCTGCAATCTCAAACTCATCGCTGGCCAGCAACTTGACCAACTCGCGAGGCGCACTTTCAAGATTGGCCAGACGTCCCGCCACTTTTTTGCGAACGTCGGCTTCAACCTGATGAATGAGGCCTGTGAGAATTTGGTCGATAAGTGTACGCACTTCTGGCGACAGCTCACCTTCGCTTTCGAACAGCATCCCGGCCACGCGATCGAACAATGCGCTTCGCGCAAAACTCGCCCGGTTTTCAGCCAGAGACTTCAAGTCAAGCAAGTTCGAGCTCACGGTTTATTCCGGAAATTGATTCAACGCCTGTATTTCGGGCACCCACATTAGCTGCATAACCGTTAATTTCGCCTTGGCACACCGCACTGCCGCTTGACCCTGCCTGGGATACCGGCGTTAATCCTTCCTTCAGCGATGTCGAACGGAGCCGGTAAAATGCAAGCAAAACTGATAGTGGCCGTGTCACTGACCGCGATGTCGCTTGCCGGCTGCGGCACCTCAAAATATGCCGAGGACCCGCTTTATGACGCGGGCTTTAGCGACGGCTGCTCCACCGGAACATCACGCACACCTGGCGTCCCCCAAATGAAGCCGGTGCGTGACGACAAGATTTGGGAAGACAGCGACGCCTACAAAGCCGGTTGGCGCAGCGGCTATGGTTCATGCTCACCCGGTGGCCGTGGCGACAACACAAGCTCGGATCGCGACGTCGGCGGGCGATAAAACAAAAATTTTCAAAGGGACTTTATGAAATGCGCTCGATAGCTTTTTTGTTCGTGTTGGTTCAAGGAGCACTTCTTGGGCCGCTTTATATGCTCTACGGACAAATCGACCCGTGCCGCGCTTTGGCCGCCGACATCGCATTGCGCGCCGAAAAAGCGGGCGGCGTCGGAGTCGTCGTGGACCAGGTCTTTGGCGATTTGGAAATTAACGCAAGACGCGACATATCTGACCGTTCAACCTTGCGATGCGCCAGCGAACTGATTGGCAATTGGACCGGCACTGCGACGGGGACATAAACCGTTAGTGATCACTTGCCCTTGGCCGCAGGTTCGAAGTCTCGCGGCGTTTGGCTGCGTCTTCAATCGTTTCGCGCAAGCCCGGATGCGCCTTCAGCAGCGTGTCGAAATCGCGGCGCTTCAACACCAGGACATTGGAATAACCCGCTGAAATCACATCAGCATTGCGTGGCTTGTCCGTTAGAAGCGCCATCTCACCCGCAAAATCACCAACTTTGAGACGCACCGGCTGGGTGCCTACAAGCACATCGACGGAACCGGAGGCGATGAAGTACATGCAGTCACCTTGCGCCCCCGCCGCAATGATTCGCTCTCCCGGCGGAAACAGTTCCGGTGTTAACGTGCCGGCCAGCTGCGCAATCTGCTCCGCTTTCAAGATTGCAAAGATCGGAACCTTGCTCAGCATTTCGGTCAACCGCAGTCCCAGATCCAATGGCGGACGCAAGGCTGCAGCCTTGCGGCGTTCATGCCGGTCTTCTTCAAGGCTCTCAAACACTTCATCAGAGATCAACGACTGTTCCAGCTGCCCGCGATACTCCGCCTCCTCCAGCCCGATCGACAGACGCTCCAAATATCGCGACCGCATCGCCTTGGTGAAATCCGGATACTGAAGGTCCAGCGATTCAATGGCACTGCTAATCGCTTGCGTGCGCCCTTCGATGGCTTCCTTTACGGTAATTGCGGCATGATTCCCGATCAGTTCGGCGACCTGTGTATCGCAAAACGACGTCAATTCGCGCAGCATCAATTGCTTGACCAGAAAAAGCTCAAACCGGTTCGCGACTTCCTCCGCCAGCGGCCAGTTTACGCCCAGCTGCCGTTGCAGCCAGAGCGCCACTTGAAATTGCCAACCGAATTTCTGGCTCGAAAGAGCGGCACTCAGATACCCCACATTTCCGGACTGCCTCACCCCGTCAAGTACGCGGCTGGAGTCTGAACGCAACCGTTCAGCCACGGTGCGCCCGACCAGGCCGCGCTTCAAGTACTCAAGCCCCAGCTCTGTCTCCCGATTGGCGACCACGATTAAGCCGGCGCGTACCAGGTCATCGCGGCTGAGCGGGCCCGTCCCTGGTGCCGCTTGATCGCGCACCGGATGCTGCGGCGCCAGTGCATCTCGCATTCCCAATGTTTCTGCCACGCGCACCAGGCCCACGCGAACCCGGCTCCGCGACAGCGCCATCACACGATCACGCACCAGCCTCTCTTCCGGCGTCAATTTACCGAGCTTCAGGAAATTCATGAGCGGCCGCAAAGTCGGAGCCGCAAAAAATAGCGTGACGAACACGTATCCCATCGCGATCACAAAAATAAACCGCGATTCAGGCGACGCTTGGCCGCCTTCGGCTGCTTTCGCAATTTCCGATGCCGCCAAAAGCGCCAGCGCAACTGTCACAGCGCCGCGCAAACTGCCCCAGCACAATACGACCTTGTATTTGTTGCTGATCGGCTGAGATAAACCGAACCACGACAATGCGGGCATCGCGCCCCACAACACCGCAGCGCGCGCAATAAGTGCCGCAATGAAAACCGCAGCGATCGCCGCGACATCCGTCCACTCCACGGCGCCGAACATTCTGGGTGCCAGCATCGACGCCAGGATGAAAATGAGCGATGTCGCCCAAAATTCCAGCTGACGCCAGGTAATCAGCAATATTTCCCACGTTCCCGGTGACAGTCGAGTTCGCACCACCGATGCAAAAACCATCGCCGCAGTCACAACGGCAATGATTCCTGAAACTTCGAAATATGACTGCCCCAGAACAAATGTCAGATAGGTAAAGGCGACCGACAAGGTGATTTCAGTCACCGCGGAACCACGCCATTGGCTGATCAGAAAGCCCGCGGCCCAGGCCATCGCGTACCCCAACACGATGCCACCGACGAAGCCCCAAAGAAATTCTCCACCACCACCCAAAACGCTGGCTTCGCCATGTCCGGTGAAAACCTCCAACAGAATGGCGAACAGGGCAAAAGCGGCGGCATCGTTGAACAAGCTCTCCCCTTCCACGATCACCGATACCCGGCCGGGTGCACCAATATCCCGGAATATGCCCAGCACTGCGGCGGTATCTGTCGTGGCCACAATTGAACCCAGGATCATGCACAAGATCAGATCCATGCCTGTAACGGCGTTGAGCGCGAACCCAACTGCCAGCATGCACAAAAGCACGCCAACAATTGCAAGCATCAAAACCGGCGCGATGTCATCGACTAACCGCCGCACATCTACTGTCAAGCCGCCGGCAAACAGCAACGGAGGCAAGAATACGTAGAGGAACCCTTCGGCCGTAATTTGTAATGAACCCAGCGCTTCGACCATCAATTGGCCAGTGCCGGCGCCCTCTGCGCCCGAACCCTGCACAAATCCAAGCCCCATGCCCACGAGTGCTAGCAACACAGTAAAAGGAACTTGAAAGCGCTTTGCCATCGGTACAAGCACGCTGACAACCAAAAGCAGCGTCGCAAAGCCTAAGACGACATAGACTACAAATGGAATGGGGTCATGTTCGGCTGGCATGGGGTCCTGGGCGCAAGGCCAGAATTAAAGCACCAGTGAGCGCTTCGCTTCCACCTTCGGGAGAGAATATCAAAGTCGAATGTTCGATTAGCATGCCCGGAATAACCGTCAAAGGTCTCGCATCACACTTGGGGTTGCACACGACACCTGCTAGGGGTTCATCCGTCACAAGATTACCCATGATGTCCGAACCCATCCCCAATCCACCCCCACATTTCCGCTGGTACCTTGCCGGTACTGGTGCCTGGTTCTTTGCCTTTGGCATCCAAATGGTGATGTTCGCCTATTTGGTCACTACCGTACTTCACGCCCCGGCGAATCAAATTGGCCTGGCACAGGCCTCATTGACGATCGTTTCAGCAGCCCTGATGCTGGTTGGCGGGGCTGTCGCCGATCAAGTCGATACCCGCCGCCTCCTGATCCTCTGTCATACCGCCGCAATAATTCCGCCTCTGGCATTGGCCGGAATTATCTACTTTGAAGCCTTACAATATGAGTGGCTGATCGTTTACGGCCTCGTCATGGGCCTTATCACGGCCTTCATGCTTCCCGCACGCGAAGCGATGTTGGGCGACGTTCTTGGTCCCGATGGCATGAAGACCATCCAGCGCGCCGTCACCACAATGGTCGGCATCACTTTCCTGTCTCAAATCGCGGGCATGCTCTCGGTCCGCTTTGCCGCTGATGTTGGCGCTGAAACCATCATCATGCTGCAGGTCGTGGCGCAGATCGCGGGCGTTTACGCCACGATAAAATTGATCCCCTCTATCCGTCATCACACCCACGCCGATGAAAATGCAGGCGGACAGGCCTCACGCATTGCAGCCGGCCTGCGCGAGGTCGCAAATTCACCGGTACTGTTTCCGGTCACGATCATTACCTTTTCGATTGGTGTGCTGTTCATCGGCGCCTTCATGGTGATCTTGCCCGTGATCCTGCGCGAAGAATTCGGCGGCAACGTCCAGCAGTTCTCCACCATGCAAGTCTCATTTTGGGGTGGATCAATCGTTTCGTCATTCGTCATCGGCAGAATAGGAAATATCGTCAATCGGGGACGCTTGATCGTTTTCGCAGTCACCACTGGCGTGTGTGTTCTGACATTGATCAGTTTCAAGGCGCCGCTCCTCGTCCTCTACGGATTGGTTTTTGTCTGGGGCTTGGGTGCCGGCGTGATGATCTCGATGTCACGCACGACAGTACAAGAACACGCCCCCCCGGCGCTGCGTGCCCGCGTTTTGTCGATTTTTCAACTTGGATTCACAGGTGGCATGTCGATCGGCGCCTTGATGTCCGGCTTCGTGGTCGAAATCTTTGGTCCCCGTCAGGCCGCACTCGTGCCTGCCGCCCTGATGGCGGCAGTGTTGCTTGCTCTCCTCATGCGCACCCAGGTTTGGAATATAAAATCCGTTTCTCACCAGCCGGAAGCGCCAGCGTGACGGCAAAGCCCGCAAATACACTTACGCCCTATTTGATTGCCCAAGGCACGCAATTTGCGGCTGGCGGCATGATGGCGGTCATATTTCCCTGGCTCATAGTCCACGAACTGCACGAAAGTCAAATGCGTGTCGGCCTGGCTCAGGCGCTCGTAAATCTGCCCTTCCTTTTTCTCATCCTTGTGGCGGGTGCCGTTGCCGATGGACGCGATCTGCGCCGCTTTCTTCCCCGCATTCAGTTGGCAATGGCCATGTTCCCGATCCTTCTGGCCTTGATCATTGCGGTGCAAGGCCTGAGCTTCTTCTCGGCCACAGCCTTGCTCTTCGTCATGAGCGTATTCGGGTCTTTCGCCACCCCCGCCCGCGACGC
>JAWXBO010000048.1:0-42266 GCA_034440175.1 Alphaproteobacteria bacterium | reverse complement strand
GCTCGTGCAGCTTACACCGCCGACTTCACCGCTCTCCGCGACCAGATCACGAAGACCCTGTCCAACGCAGGATTCGACGGTTCGAATCTTGTAAACAGCGCGACCTCAATAGCGGCGTTGGCTAACGTGGACGGCACTTCGGTCCTCACCGCAACAGCGCGAAACCTCTCGCTTGGTGGTTCGATCGTAACCGTTGCGGCGGCAGGTACGATTTCCACGGCGGCTGCAGCGTCGGCGATGGTGGCAACGCTTGAAACTTCGATCAACAACCTGAGCCTTGCCATGGCGCAATTGGGTACCGACTCCAAGAAGTTGGGTCTGCACATGACCTTCATGGCGAAGCTGACAGACGAACTCAACAACGGCATCGGCAACCTCGTCAACGCGGATCTCGCATCGGAAAGTGCCAAGTTGCAGGCATTGCAGACTAAGCAACAGCTGGGCGTCCAGGCTCTGTCGATTGCAAATCAAGGACCATCGATATTGCTGTCTCTATTCCGGTAATCGCTGGAAGAATAGTAAACGCGAGGCCGGGCGAATTTGTCCGGCCTCGCACTTCAAGAATGTTAAAACGAAGACCGGTATATCGGTGAAGGAGTTGAGTGTTCCGCACGGAACGGAGTAACGGTGATGAGTGATTCAATTCAGCTAGTTCCGTCGGTTCCAGTGTTGACGCGCCAACCTCAAGTGCGCCCGGATCATGTGGTTGAACCCACAAAGAACACGCAGACCGAAAATCGCGGTGCAAATGACGAGCAGCATTCCACGCAGCAAGACGCGCCAGCCAACAGGCACTTGACGGTCTCTCGCCACGACACCTTGAACACGTATGTCTACCGCTCTATCGAAGAAAATTCGGGCGAAGTCCTGTGGCAGTATCCCGCGGAAAACATGCTACGCTTGTCTCAGCATTGGCGCGAAATGGAAGCCGAAGAATCCAGCCAACACGAAGTCGATCAAAAAGTCTAAAGGTTGAGCGCCAGCCGCAGGGCGCGCAGCACCCGTGAAGGGTCCTCGTCGCTCATGGACGGGAACAAAGGCAAGCTCAACGCCCGCCGGTAGTACTCGTCCGCGCCCCCTAGCGTCACAAACGGATCAAGCTCGCGATAATAGGGTTGGCGATAGACCGGCAAATAATGAACTTGCGTGCCGATCCCGGCTTCAGCCAAACGGCGCATGACAGAACTGCGCGTTACCCCCAGCGCCGCAAAATCAATCAATGCAACATAAAGATGCCACGCAGGCGTAACATACTGCGTTCGCGCAAGCGGCTGCACATGCGGTCCAAGCAATCCAATTTCCGCATCATACTGCGCCACAAGCTGGCGCCTGCGTTCGGTGAACAGTGAAAGTTTCTTCAGTTGGCTGACACCCAGCGCGCACAACACATCGGGAATGCGGTAGTTCAATCCCGGCGCATCCATTTCGTAATACCAGGGGTTTGCTTCATTTGAGCCCTCAAATGCTTCTCCGCGCTGCAGGAACCCTTCTGGATCGCGGCTCATCCCGTGCGTCCGATCCCGCATGATCATGGACGCGAGCTCCGGGTCATCGCTTGTCACCGCGCCGCCTTCACCCATGGCAATGGTCTTGACCGGGTGAAACGAAAAGCAGGTCAGATCGGCAAACCGGCAAGAGCCCACCAACTGTTCCTCGCCATCTGCAATAGTATAGCTCGTACCCAGGGCATGGCAGGCATCCTCGACAATCCGCAGATTGTTGTGTCGCGCCACCGAATAAAGGCCCGCCAGATCACCAATCTGGCCAGCCAAGTGCACGTTGAAAACTGCAGCCGCGCGCTTATCAGGGCAGCGTTCAATCGCTTCCTCCAAATCCTGGGGACGCATCAAGCCTGAATTGGGATCGACATCGGCAAACACGACGTCGCCACCGTTCAGCCGCACGGCATTGGCCGTGGCCAGAAACGTGACAGCAGGCACAATGGTTGTTGTCCCCGGACCAAGATTGAGCGCTCGTGCCGCAAGGTGAAGTGCTGCAGTCCCGTTCGAACACGCCACGACATGGCGGGCGCCCGTTGCAACACTCAAAGCGCGTTCAAACTCGCCAACGCGCGGACCGGTTGTCAGATGATCGCTGCGCAGCGCATCGACGACGGCTGCAACATCATCATCATCAATGACGTGGCGGCCATAGGGCAGAAACGCGTGCGGTGCCGTCATGCGAACGCATCGGTCAACATAATTTGCAGCGCTCGCGCATCCAGCCTTTCAGGATTGGCGTCACTCGAATAGGCAAACCCTTCCGCCACCGGACGGGCACCAAGCGCAAGATAGGCTTCGCGCGATGCCGGCAAGTATGCAGGCAGAATGACATAGCGATCGGGCATCTCAAGTGTCTGGCGCGCATCATCCATCGGCACCATGATTTCGTGCAGCTTCTCGCCGGGACGAATGCCGATAATCTTTTGCGGTAAATGAGGGGCCATGCAGCGCGCCAGTTCCGCGGTGCTCATCGATGGTATCTTGGGCACGAATATCTCGCCCCCTTGCGTCAACTCCATGGACGAAAGCACCAGGTTGACCCCTTGCGTCAAGGTAATCCAGAAGCGCGTCATGCGCGGATCGGTGATCGGCAGCGACTCGGCGTTCTCGCTGATCAGTTTCTGGAAGAACGGCATCACACTCCCGCGCGATCCCACCACGTTGCCATAGCGAACCACCGAGAACCGGCAGCCGTCGGCGCCTGAAAGGTTGTTGGCCGCAACAAAGATCTTGTCTGCCGCCAGTTTCGAGGCGCCGTAAAGATTGATCGGGTTTGCCGCCTTGTCCGTTGAAAGGGCAACCACACGCTTCACCCCGCGCTGAATGGCCGCCTGAACCACATTCTCAGCACCGATCACGTTCGTCGCGATACATTCGAACGGATTATACTCGGCAATCGGCACTTGTTTGAGAGCGGCGGCATGAACGACGTAGTCGACATCGCGCATTGCCATTTCCAGCCGGCTTGGGTTTCGCACGTCGCCGATGAAATAGCGCATAAACGGATAGCGATCCTGCGGGAACACTTGCGCCATCTCGTATTGCTTGAGCTCGTCACGCGAAAATATGATGAGTTTCTTCGGCTTGTAACGGGCGATCACCGTGCGCACAAAGTGTTTGCCGAACGATCCCGTTCCACCCGTAACCAGCACCGTCCGGTCATTCAGATCAATGGCTGGTTCAAGAAAGTCGCGGGTTTGCTGAAAGGCGCCGTAAGCACCAGGAAGAGCTTCGTCGTCGTCGGTGGCATAGGCCTGCAGAACTGGCGTCATGGTGATCCGGACTTGGGTAGAGAGAGGAGGGAGACCAGCCTGCATCCTTACTCAGTATGCTGAATAAATGGTTAGGCGTTGAGGTTCAGCGCGAATCTGAAGTGCCGCGGCCCCGTCACAGGTTCAGGTTTACGCGTATCGTCCAGCTCAAGCCCGGAAAGCGAAAACCGCGAGAAATAACTCTCTCCGCTGCGTTCATGATGCATTAACCCCACAAGCGGGGCGACCCCCTGGTCCACATCCACCCGAAATGAACGCTGATCATCGCCGATTTCAATGGTGCCTTCGGTCATACCAAGGCCCGTTGAAGCCGAAACCAGGAACGACACGGGCCGGCCATGATCGACCGGCTCTTTCGCTAGCGAGAAAATTTCCGCATTAACGCCCCCATTCTGTGTCGAGACCACCAGCCTGTCCCTGTTGAAGGCCGCCGGGTTGAGCAGAAAATTGCCCAGCCGCAATGAACCTCGCCCCCACTCGCGCCAGGCCAGAACGATGTCGAACTCAACGCGCGGCGCATGCGCACAGAAGCGCAGGCGCTTGAAGAGCGGGCCCATCGGCGTTGAAATCTCAGCTTCAATCACAGCGTCGGCTGAATGCTGGTCGCCATAAATCCGGGGCAGGACCCAATCAAGATCGGAAATTTTGGAAACACCAGGCGCTTCGAAAACACTGTTGCCTGTGTACCAGTCGAACTGAAGATCAATGGCGTCATAGTGACCGTGCAGCAGCGAGACCAGCATCGGCGGGCGTGCATCGCCGCGCACGTGAATTTCGTGAATGGCAAGCCCCCGCCGCCGGTTCAAGACAACCGAAACAGAAGGCGTTTCAAGCTCAATCCATTTATGCTCCGTTTGCACCGCCGGCGCTGACAACGGAATAGGCACAGACGATGGGCGCGCCCCAAGCGTGACGTCTGCAGCCGCCAGTCTTTGACGATAGCGCGTCCATCGCGCCTGTGTAATGTGCGTGCGGAAGTCACTGGACCAAAGATAGCAAAGCTCACGCCAGGCGTTGGCACCGCCAATGCGCTGTTCAACCAGACCCCGGTAGATCCGGTGACAGGCCGCATTGATCGCAATGTCATCGCGGCCCGACACCGCCCAGCGCGTGATGTTGTACTTCTTGTGCTTTTTCACAGGAAGCGGGTAGGCGGCCGTCTGCAACTCCAGAAGCTGATCGGCCGATGCGGTGTCGATCAGGGCCAGGGCTTGCGTTGGCCTGAGAAATTGAACATGGTCCGATTGAACGAGCCGCCGCCAGGCCGAGGCAATCGTTTGCCATTCGCCGGATTGAACCGCATCTTCGGTATGAAAGCGCTTCGGTCTGAAGTCAAATATCTCCGCATCATTACTGTAGAGCGGCAGCAGGCGCGGCTGCGTACCGCGCTGCATTTCGACAAAACCGAGATAGTCGTGCACATCGACGTCACCATGTGCCATCCGTTGAAGTTTTTGAAACGCCATCGTGTGCGTCCACAACAGCGCGATCTCGGAGCCGCCGGCGCCCCTCGCACGCTGCGGATGATACTTGAGCTCTCCATCCCACTCCGGATGATGCGCCGCGACATTGTCCCAATCCATCAGAATGGCGCGATAACCTGCCGCCAGATACAGCGGTACCAGGCCGGCAGAGTACGCCTGCTCATTGACAAGGGCGACGGACGGACGCTCCCCCAAAAGCGATTCATAAACCGTGTGTCCAAGCGCCAGATTGGCTTCATTCACGCGGGCAGGCACAAGTGGCCCGATCAGCTGCGCATAGCCCGATCCCACGAATTCGACGAAGCCCGCCGCAATCAGGCGCCGCAATTCGCTGATCCAGGCCGGATCAATCGCTGCAATCGACTCGAGCGTGTAGCCTGTCGCTTCAATGGCGATCGGCGCACCGATAGCCTCGGGCAAACGTAAGAGGGGCCAATAGCACCGCGCAACAACTTCAGGCCGCTGCTCTTCTTCAATTGATGAAAACGCAAGATTGAGGTGAAACAGTGCAAAGACGTTCAGCTTGCTCATGCCCGCACGGTTTCAATTCGCAAGGTGTTGAGTGCTGCCGCCGCGTTCGCACGGGCAGCGGACACACTATTGCCGGTCGCCAGCACCATCGCCGCCGTGCAACCGGAATGCTTGGGCTCCAGGATTTCATCGCCGGGCGAGACCGTGACCACAATCTCCTCAATGCCGGACAGACGTCTGGCTTCCTCCAGACCCACAATGCGCGAGACACGACCCGGCGCCGGAAAAGCATAGCGCTGCACGATCGGTGTTTGACGTTTGGGCTGCAGGTCAGCCGGGTCCACCCGCTCACCCAGCGCCAGCTTGATCACCGCGCCGATAAAGTCGACTCCCGTGTTGAGAGGAATTTCGCGCGTACAGAAATAACCGCCAGAGGCCCGAGCCGCCAACTCGATGACATAGGGCCGGCCATTGGCGACGACGATGTCGCCTTTAATGTTGCCTTTTGAAACACCCAGCGCGCGCCCGGCTGCCTCCGCAGTAAGCTTCACCGCAGTCTGCGTGCGTTCGTCAAGATGACTTGGCAGATCACCGCCATTCTCAATGAAATAGGGCGCATAGCGTTCGATGAATTCATAGTTCCGGTCCGAAAATCCAGGCGTCACGCCTTCGCTATCGATCAAAATGGACTCGGTCGAAATCTGCGGACCGTCCAAAAATTCTTCCACCATCACCCGGCGCGTCGGCGACTGCTTTGCAGCGGTCTCGAACACGGCAGCAAGGTCCATGCCCGCTTGCAAGCGCTGAACACCGCGGCTGCCGCGGCTATCGACGGGCTTGACGACTAACCGATAGTCGCGCTGCTTCGCAAACCGCCGCAATTGCTCGGCGTCGCCAAGTGCTGAAAACCAGGGCACCGGTACGCCCGTCTCGGCAAAGCGCTGCTTCATGGCCAACTTGTCTTGCGCCAGTCGCGCCGCTTCAAGTGGAATACCGGGCAAATCCAGACGTTCGGCAACCGTCGCCACTGTCAGCGGCACATCGCAGCCGATGGTGATCACGCCATCAATTTTGCAAACCGTCTGATGATAATGCTCAGCCGCCGCCAGCGTTTCAGCTGCATCATAGGTTGACGCCAGAAAATGATCATCAGCTGCGGCAAAGCCTGGTGCATTGGGGTTCAGATCGCTGACCACCACACGATAGCCCAACTCCTTCGCGCGCCGGATGCCATGCAGCGCCTGCACGCCGCCCGACACAATAAGCAAAGTCTTGGTCATCAGAAGTAAAGCCCGCCATTGACGTTGAGGGTCTGTGCCGTGATGTAACTCGACGCGTCACTGGCGAGGAAGGCCACAGCATCAGCCACTTCACCCGGCGTTCCAATGCGGCCAAGCACGATGTTCTCAGCCGCCTTCGCAACCGATGCGGCCGCCATTCCAGCCGAAGCCATCTCCGACTGTATCAAACCCGCAGCCACCACGTTTGATCGAATGTTCCACTTGGCGCCAAAGCGCGCGATAACTTGTGAGAGCGAAATGAGCCCTGCTTTCGACGCCGCATAGTGGGCCGTACGTGGACCTCCATACTGCCCGCTGACCGAACCAATATGAATAATAGACCCGCCATGCGCCTGCTTGAGAGTAGGCAAAGCCACTTGAGAACACACAAACGGTCCGCGCAGGTTCACACCAAGAATCTCATCCCAGTCACTGTCAGTCACTTGATCAAAATCTGTCGGCTTGTTGATGCCCGCATTATTGACAAGAATCGAAAAGGCGCCAAAACGCTCAACCGCCTGTGTCATTGCCGCCTCGACGCTGTGCCGGTTAGCGACTTCCATTTCAAGCGCAAAGACAGCACGGTCGGCGCCAGCAAGTTCCTTTTGCAGCGCCAACGCTCCATCGCGCTGAGCGCGATAGGTGAACGCAACTTTCACTCCAGCGCCCGCAAGACGGCGCACGATCGCTTTGCCGATGCCTCGGCTGCCTCCGGTGACGAATGCGATCTTGCCTTCCAGCGTGGTGCTCATTTCGTGTTCACTTTCTTGCGTGCAAGCGCCCGGCGCGCCGCCGCGGCAATGAAGGGGCCAGTCAACTCATAGTGTTCCGCCAACTCCTGTGGCTCGCCGGATTGCCCGAAGACATCGCGCACGCCCACAAACTCGATCGGGCAGGGCGCTGTTTGCACGATGGCCTCAGCAACCGCTCCACCCAATCCGCCAAAAATGTTGTGATCTTCAGCTGTGACTATGCATCCTGTCTCGCGAGAAGCCGCCATCAAGAGCGCCGAGTCGATCGGCTTGATCGTCGCCATGTTGATCACCCGCGCCGAGATCCCCTCGCGCGCCAAAATGTCAGCCGCATCGAGCGCCCGCGAAACCTCGACGCCGCAGGCAACCAAACTCACGTCGCAGCCTTGGCGTATCACTTGACCTTTTCCAATCTCAAATTTGTGTTCAGGTCCAAACACCCGCGTCGAAGCGCTGCGCCCGGTCCGCATATAAACCGGACCGCCAAACTCAAGAATGGCGCGCGTTGCTTGCCGCATGTCTTCCGCATCAGCCGGAGAAATCACTGTCATGCCGGGAATGGCCCGGAAGGCCGCGATATCCTCCAGCGCCTGCGCCGAACCGCCATCTGGGCCGACATCAAGCCCCGGATGGCTAGCCACGATTTTCACGTTGCGCTGTGTATACGCAATCGACAAGCGCGCTTGCTCGACGGCCCGCAGACAAAAGACGGCAAAGGTCGTGACAATGGGAACAAGTCCGGTTGCGGCCATTCCTCCCGCAGCTGCCATCATGTTTTGCTCGGCGATCCCGAATTGAAAGAAGCGCTCGGGAAAGGCCTTGCGAAAATGATGCACACCCGTCCCGCCCGCAATGTCGGCGTCAAGCACCACGACATTTGGAAAGCTCGGGGCAATCTCGGTCAAAGCTTTGCCGAACGCCTCACGCAGTGAGTCACCATTGCTTGCGATCAATTGCGGACTAGCGGCTGCCATCGAGCAACTCCTTCACTGTTTGATCGTTCGTTGCCAGCGCCGTCAGCGCCGTTTCGATCTGCTCGCGCGACAACTTCACACTGCCGTGCCACAGCGGTTGATCCTCCATATACGCAACGCCCTTGCCTTTAGTCGTATGCGCGATGATAACAGTAGGGCCGGGCGCAGTCGCACGCGCTTCCGCAAAACTGGCCAGAATGGCCGCAATATCATGGCCCTGAATTTCTATGGCATGCCAGCCGAAGGCCCGCCATTTCTGTGGTAGTGGCTCCAGACCCATGATCGCCGCGTTGCGGTCATCGCTTTGCAGCTTGTTGTAGTCGACAATGGCACACAAGTTCGAAAGGCGGTGATGCGCAGCGCACATCGCGCCTTCCCACACTTCACCTTCCTGCAATTCGCCGTCACCAAGCATCGCATAAACCCGCGCGTCCAGCTTCCGGTGCCGCAGACCCATCGCCATGCCGATAGCCGCCGAAAAACCCTGCCCCAGCGAACCGGTGCTGGTTTCAGCCAGACTGCAATCCAGCACATGCGGATGGCCCTGCGCCTTGCTGCCAAGTTTGCGCAGCGTCAGCGCGACACCAGGCTCCATCAGGCCGAATGCCGCCCACGCCGCATAAAGTGCCGGCGCCGCATGACCCTTGGACAACACAAACCGGTTGCGATCAGCTTTCAACGGCTGGCCGGCCTCGAGTCCCAACTCGGCGCCGTAAAGTGCAGCAAGCAGCTCAGCGCATGAAAGCGAACCGCCTGGATGACCCGACCCGGCATGATAGATTGCCGCCAGTGCAATCCGCCTGATGTCGCGTGCCCGCACCGAAAGGGTTTCGATCAGGGCGCTCTGCGGCGCCAGGTGAGCTGTGAGTTGACTGAGATGAGTGGTGGCGTTCATTTGGTCGCGCTCCTCACGCTGCGGCTTGAAGTGCTTTGGCTTGCTCAAGCAAATCGGCATAGGCGATAACTTCGCATCCCGGCGCCCGCTCTTGCGCTTCTTTCCGGATTTCGTTCGCAAAACTCCGCGACATCACAACGACGACGTCAGGTTTCAACCGGGTGAGATCTTCAGGCGCCGTCAGGCGAATGCCGTGCGCTTCACTGGCATAGCGGATCAGATTCTTGTCGACGACCGCAGCCAATGCCTGCGGACGCAAGCCGCCATTCTGGATCAAACTGTTGAGCAATCGCCCCGCGCCCCAGATCGCAACTTTGCGCGGCGCCATGCCGTCGATAAGGCGCGCGACGTGCGTAAGCGCACTCAGGTTACGCATGCGAAGCGCGTGATAACTCGAAATCAGCGCCGCGGCACACTCGACCTCCTGCGGATCGGAAGCCAGCGTGCCCGAAAATGCTTCAGCCTTCACCGCAACGATAGAGATGTTTACAGAATCCTGCGCATCGGCGATAGCGACCGCACGAAATCCGCAAACCGTCAGCAGTTTGGCCAGCGAGCGGTGTGAAAAATGATAGAGATGCTTGTCGATAAAGAACTCTTCGACAATGTCCGGGGCCCCGATGACCGCCGTGTTCGGGACTTCAACAAAAAGATACCCGCCCGGCGCCAGCGCGCGGCGATGCATCAACAAAGCCTGCCGGGCGCTGCGCACATGCTCAAGCGTGTGACACGAATAGATCAAATCGAAGCCCTCGTCCTCAAGGCGCGTATCTTCAAGCCTGGCATGCAGCCACGTGAACTCTTTCTGCCCCGCCCACGCACTCACAACACGCTCGTCAGGTTCAATCCCGATAACAGTGGCCAGCGGAAAGGCGCTTTTCAGCTCAAGCGCAAACGCGCCGCGGCTGGTTCCAACATCAAGCACGCGTAGCGGCTTCTGCCGGTTCAGATAGGGCCGCAGCGTCGACAGATTGGCGTCGGAGCGAAAGCCCTTGCCGTAACGCAGATTTCCCCAATCGGCACCTGCGGAAACCGTTGCCGCGCGGCGCTCGGCCCGATCAACGCGTGGCAGGCTTTGCATGAGCCCGCAATGCGAGCACACCCACACAGTCAGTTTCCGGGCGGAGTTTTGGGCCGCATACACCTGCGTTAAAGCGGCGTGCGCGCAGAGATCGCAATCAAGTGACATTTATCGGGCCTAACGTTCAGCGCCTGTGCGCTTATGGTTTTCCAAGCCCTAACGGTGCGCGAAAATGGTAAAAACCCTATCAATAGGCAACGCGATACTCTGGCCGCCGGTCATAGCCAAAATATTTCATCATGTCGCCCGCGACCAAACTAAACTGTTCGTTCTGCTCAGCCGTCAGCGGATAATCCTCCGGCCTGCTCACATTATGCGGCCGGTTGAGTAAGCCCATCACCCGGTCATCCCACGGCAGGCCCAAGAAGTTAAGCAATCCTTGCCGCGCATCGGCGCGCGAAACCAGATCTTCAAGTCTGATGGTATGTCGCCGTTCGGGTTTGATCGCTTCCAGATGGTGCACAATCGTCCGGTTGATCTGCGCCCAATGAAACGCAATGCGTTCGAATTGACTATAGGTGAGAAATTCCAACGCCACTGGGTGTCCACGCGGCGGCACGGGCCACCAATATTTCTTCTCCGGCGGCGGGGCAGGAAGCTCGCCGCAGGAGTCGTAATATTGCTGCATAACCGCCGTCGGGCGATCATCATAACATTCAGCACCTAGCTTATGAAAATACGAACTCGCAACTTTGCGCCCGTCGCGCACCAAATGCACGAAGCGCGCCTGCGGAAACAGCCGGTCCAACACCGGGATCAGCCACGACAGCTTGTTCGAGGAATCGCCCCAAATCGGCGCCTCCGAGTAGTACACAGCCGAAGCGTGCGTCGCGCGCAAAACGTGCTGCGCCTCGCCAAATCCGATAAGTCCTAAGTAGTACTTAACTGCCGCCGGCTGCACTTGATCCACCATATACTCGTGGTGCATTTCGACCTGCGGGAAGGCGCTGAACAGACGTTCCATCATCGCCGTTCCCGAGCGTCCCGACGAAACGATGAATATGGGCCGTGTGTCAGCACTCATCGTTCAGGCCAAAGTCTTGCGCGCGACGATGATCGCTTCGCGGCCAAGCCCAGCGCGTGCCAGCGCGCCATACAGCTTGCGCCGCACCGCGCCAAGGCCCGCTTTTTCCAGTGACAGATCAAAGCGCTTGCGGCGCGCATGGCAATCGCGCCCCAGTGTGTCATCGCCCACGTAGTTTTCCCCCATCAGCAAAAAAAGTTCCATGGGAAAGCTTGTCAGGGCTTCCAGGACTTCCAGACCAAGCCGTTGCATTAATCCTTCCAGCGACGCGAAATCGAAATAGTTCAGATGGTGCGGCGGTGCAAGCCACCACGGCGCCGCGCCGGAGGCCCGCACTGCTTCCTGCAGGCCGTTGTAATCGTTCGGCACGCCAACACAGATCAGTCCACCCGGCCACGCCCGCCCGATCGCCAGGCGCAAAAGCCCGATCGGATCGGCCACATGCTCCAGCATGTTGTTGAGGTGCACAACATCGGCATGCTCCACCGCCGGCGCGGTGGTTTCGTCAAACATCGAATGGATGACTTTCAGTCCAAGCCCGCTTGCATGCTCAGCAGCCTGACGAGAGGGTTCGACGCCTTGAACCGTCCAGCCCCGATCAGCAGCCACCTTGAGAAACCAGCCGGGCCCGCACCCGATATCCAGAACACTGAGGGGTCTTGAAGAGCCGCGCTCGAGCAAATCCTCGAACAGCGAAAGCCTGTCTTCCCAAGTCAGGCGCTGCCAATCCGCATCCTCGCGCGCTCGCGCCACATAATTCGGCTTCTCATCGCGATAATAATTTTCAGCATAGGCTTCACGCAGCTTTTCAGCTGAAGGCAATTGCAGCACATGACGAAACCCGCACCCATCGCACGCGATGATGTCGTAGCCGTTCACGCGATCAATGATCGGACCGCGATGTCCACCACGCTCGCCAATCGCTAATGATTTGTGACTGAGACCAGACACACCACCCTCGCAAACTGCACAACCATTATGAACTTGGTAAGGGCACTGGCTTTAGAATTGGTTAACGTAAATTTACAAATAGGGGTGGGTGCGTGATGGGGTGTGTTTTCATCGCCGAAGTTTCGAGCAATCATGATCGGGACCTCGAGCGCTCATTCGCCTTTATCGACCAAGCCGCCGCGATCGGTTGCGACGCCGTCAAATTTCAGCTTTTCAAAATCGACGAAATGTTCGCACCCGAGATTCTGGCCCAAAGTGCGAAGCATCGCGCCAGAAAAGAATGGGAGCTTCCCGTCTCGTTTCTGGAGCCGTTGGCCGGGCGTTGCCGCAGCCGCAACGTGCAATTCATCTGCACGCCCTTCTACCTGAAAGCAGTTGAAGAGCTTGAGCCTTACGTCGCCGCCTACAAAATCGCGTCATATGAACTCATGTGGGACGTTTTGCTCGCGGCCTGCTCCGAAACCGGCAAACCGGTCATCCTGTCGACCGGCATGGCAACAATGCCCGAGATCTTGCACGCCACAGAAGTTCTGCGCCGTCACAAGGCCACCGATGTCACGCTGCTTCACTGTGTTTCGGCCTATCCAACGCCCCCGGAAGAAGCAAACCTCGCCGCGATGAAATCGATTGCCGGGGCGACGGGCTTCAAATGCGGATGGTCCGATCACACAGTGTCCCCGGGCGTTGTTCTGCGAGCGGCGCTGAAATGGCAGGCACCGGCCATCGAATTCCACCTCGATCTCGACAAGACCGGCGCTGAATACGCCTCTGGCCATTGCTGGCTGCCGGAAGAAATGGCGCCCATCATCCGCATGATCAGGGCAGGCGAGTGTTCAGACGGAACGGGCGTCAAGTCACCGCTTCCTGCAGAACTGTCAGATCGCGACTGGCGGGCTGATCCCGCAGACGGCCTGCGCCCGCTAAAACATATTCGCCAAGCCTTTCGCACCGAAGCGGCCTAGTCAAAAATGTCCAAAAAACTTCACACTGCAGCAATCATCCAGGCGCGCATGCGTTCAACCCGCTTGCCCGGAAAAGTCCTGAAGCCTGTCGTGGGTAAGCCTTTGCTCTGGCACGTGCTTCATCGTCTGAAAAAGTCGCAATTCATACAAACGCTGTGCGTCGCGACAACTACAGATCCTGCTGACGACGAACGCGCAGCCTATGCACAGTCGCAGGGCGCAATCGTTGTCCGTGGCCCCGAAGACGACGTGCTCGCGCGCTACGCGCTCGCAGCAGAGAAGATCAACCCGGACGTCATTGTCCGCGTCACGGCCGACGCTCCCCTCGTCGATGCATCTTTCATCGACTATCTCATCAGCGAGATGTTGCGCCACCACGCCGACTTCGTCGTGCTGAAGCCAGGTCTGTCGGCCATCCACGAAGGCGCCGACCCGATGACCAGGCATGCGCTCAACAAATTGATCGAACACGCGCACGACGATCCCATCGCGCGCGAACATGTCAGCTCCTGGTTCAAACACAATCGTAATTTCGTCAAAGTCGTCGAAATCGATCTTCCCGAAAAATGGCGCTTCAAGGGCGCAAGGCTCTCAATCGACACACCGGCCGACGTGACCTTCATCGAAGCGGTGTATCAGCGACTCCACGCGCAAGCTGGAATGGCGACGCTCACGGACCTTGTAGCACTTCTCAATCGCGAACCACAGCTGCTGGACCTCAACGCCCATGTACGGCAAAAAGCGATGACCACAACAAACGGCACAGTCATCATGCGCTGCGACGGTGGCGCGTCTTTGGGCTTTGGTCATGTGCGCCGCAGCCTCAGCATTGCCCGCGCCTTGCGTGATCGCGAAGGCCTGGGCATCCGCTTCGCCATGATCGACGACAACACTGCAATTGAACATGTTCGCGCGCAAGGCTTCACAGTCGATGTGAAACCCGGCGGCGCAGAAGAAATCGATTGGTTGCTGGCTTTAGCCTCAACACACACGCCGCTTGCCGTCATCCTGGACGTTCGCACCGATTTGTCTGCGGCCTCGGTTCTCAGATTGCGCGGCGCTGACACCATAGTCGTGGCCATCGACGACGCCAGTCAGCGCCGTCTCTCGGCCGATGCAACATTCTATCCGCCGGTCCCTCAGGTCTTCGCCCTCGATTGGGACATCGCCGAGCGCGAACCCTTCGTCGGCTGGGAGTGGGTGGCCTTGGGCCAGGATACGCTTTCCACACCCGCAACAAAAAGTGACAAGGTGCAAGTCATTGTGTCGATGGGCGGCTCTGATCCTCTGGGATTGACGAGCCCCACTGTGCGCGCGCTCAAGTCGATAGCCGTGAATTGCGACGTCACGGTTATAATGGGACCGGGGACACCGCAAACGCTCGACGCGGAACTGAAAGCCATCGCGCCTGAATTCAATTTCGTCAGGAACCCGGAAAATTTTTCGCATCTCACGGCGCAGGCAAGCCTCGGCCTCATCACCTTCGGTGTCACCGCCTATGAACTCGGCGCCCAGGGTGTTCCGGCAGTTTACATCTGCCTGAACAGTGACCATGCCCAATCCGCCTCGGCCTTCGAACGCTCTGGCATGGGCGTGTCGCTGGGGGTGGCGTCAGATGTGCGCGAGACACAAATCACCCAGATCATCCAGGAACTCCTCGAAGCCCCCGAACTCCGCCAGGCCATGAGCGCCGCCGGCCGCATGAACCTCGACGGCCGCGGCGCCATACGCATCGCCGCACGGACGAAGCAATTGATAGAGGAACGAAAAGAGGCGCTGTCGTTCGAGTTCAGAGGAAAGGCAGCAGTCGCTTAGCAGGCTGCCCGCCGCCCTTTGCGCAACTATCGACGCCTAGCTACGGATTGTGTAGTATTACACACAGTATCAATGTTCCGAAGGCGTGGCAAAACTGAGGTAGCAAAATGACTATCCACTATTTTCCGGCAATCATCGAACGCGCCAAAAAAGGCTTTGGCGTGTTCTTTCCTGACGTACCCGGATGCACAAGCTTCGGAAAAACGATGGAAGAAGCGGCGCTAAATGCCGAAGAAGCTTTGCGTGGGCATTTGCTGCTGATGATCGAGGATGGCGATCCTATTCCGAAGCAACGTTCATTGGATAAAATCGAACGTGACCCAGAAGTCAAGGAAGCGGCGCGCGTCATGGTGCGCGCCGATTTGCCGGGCAGGGCGGTCCGGCTCAACATCAGTCTTGATGAAGCATTGGTGGAGGCAATCGACGCCACCGCTCAATCCCGCGGTATGACGCGAAGCGGTTTTCTAGCAGAAGCCGCCAAGCGCGCTATTCAGGGCTGACGAATACAACGGTGTGACGGACACTTGACAGTTCTTCCGCCGTCACCCAGCCCCGTAACTTTGCACCAGACTTCCTGCCACCAGCGCCCAGCCGTCGACCAGCACGAAAAAGATCAATTTGAACGGCAGCGAAATCGTCACCGGCGGCAGCATCATCATGCCCATCGCCATCAGCAGCGACGCGATCACAAGGTCGATAACCAGAAACGGAATGAACAGCAAAAACCCGATCTCAAACGCCCGCCGCAATTCGCTGATCAAAAACGCCGGGATCAGAATGCGCAATGGCGTTTCCGCAGCCGTCGGGGGCGGCGGCGTCTTGGCCAGATTGAAGAACAGCTGCAGGTCGCTCTCGCGCACATGCTTGAGCATGAACCCGGCCAGCGGTGCCGTCGTCTTGGTGAAGGCTTCGCCCATCTGGATTTTCTCTTCCATCAGCGGCGCGATCCCGTCCTTGTAGGCACGCTCAAACGTCGGCGCCATGACGAAGGCCGTCAAAAACAGGGCCAGCGAGATGATCACACTGTTGGGCGGGCTTTGTTGAATGCCAATGGCTGTGCGCAAAAGCGATAACACAACAACAATGCGCACAAAGCTCGTCACCATCATCAGAATCGACGGCGCGATACTCAATATCGTGATCAGCGCAATAAGTTGCACCAGGCGTCCGGTCATACCGCTGCCTTGCTGACCGAAATCAATCGTCATCTGCTGTGCCGCAGCCGGATCGGTTGAAACAGCCAAAGCAATGACGGCGATAAGCACTGGTGCAAAATGTCTCACAGGCGCGGTTCCGTCTTGATCGTGACAAAGGTCGAACCGGAGATCGGCGCCTCGGGTATGTCTTTCACCTTGATCCGGTCGTCGAGGATAACGTCGCCCTGGGGCGAGAGCAGGACCAAATATTCTTCATCGTCGCGCCGGATCAACAGTACCCGGCGTCTGGCATCAATCAACAGGGATTCGGTGACACTGAGGCGGCGGTCGCCCGGTCGTCGCGGCGCAAACGTCAAAAACCCAAGCGCCCGCATCGCAAACGCCGCCGCCCCGATCAGGGCAAGCACAAAGATCAGCGCCGCGCCGAACCGCAGATAGTCAGTCACTTCCATAACAATCTCTTCAGCCGCAAATTAGAACTGAAGAATGGCCAAGTAACCTTAAGTCCAGCTAAACAGCAGGCAGATTTTTCCTGGTTGCCATCCGGTAAACGCGAGATGAATTTTTATGCTGATCCGCAGGAAAGCGTGAGCGCACACTGAAATTAGATCAAATTTCTTCGCCGCTCTTAAACCGGCTTTAAGTGTAACGGGCAAAAACTGCCGCTCGGATAGCGAAACCTTCGGGCAGGGCAGGAACGTCATGACTATGGGCAATTTACCACTGGTGGGATTGTTGCAGCAGAAAATGAGCTGGCTCAGTGATCGCCAATCGGTGCTCGCCGTCAACATCGCCAACGCATCGACGCCGGGGTACGTGCCCCATGATCTACGCGCCAATGATTTCGCCTCGGCTTTGACCGACTCCATGCGTGGCGGAATGCTGACAACGAATGCGATGCACATTCAAGCGAAGGCCGGCGCAGGCCGGTCGTACCAGGCCATGGTGTCGCCTGATTCCCGTTCAACACCTGACGGCAACTCGGTCGTTGTCGAAGAGCAGATGCTCAAAGTGTCCGAAACCCAGATCGGCTATGCCCAGGCCGCCGGTCTTTACAAAAAAATGACATCGATGTGGCGCACCGCTCTGGGCGGCTCGCAATAATCGCAAAAGGGAAAACAAAAATGGAAATGATGAAATCCATGTTGGTCGCAGCCGCCGGCATGCGCGCGCAGGCCGAGCGCTGGCGCGTCATCGCCGAGAACATGGCCAACGCCTCGTCAACCGCAGCCGCGCCAGGCGAAGATCCCTACCGCCGCCGCATACCGGTCTTCAAGACCGAATTGGATCGTGCCACCGGTGTTGAAACCGTAAAGGTTTCGTCTGTCGTCAAGGATATGTCTGAATTCCGCGAACAATTCATGCCGGGCCACCCGGCGGCGGACAGCCGCGGCTATGTCAAAATGCCAAACGTCAGCTCGCTCATTGAAATGGCGGACATGCGTGAAGCGCAACGCTCGTACGAAGCAAACCTCAGTGTCATCGACAATACGCGCTCCATGTTGGCGCGCACAGTCGATCTCCTGAAACGATAATCCCAACCGGAGCTGAACCATGGTAGCCGCCATCAATCCCGCTGCAATCAATGCCTATGCCCAAGCCGCAAAAATGGGTGGCACCGGCGAAGCCGCAACGCCCGGATCATCGTTTGGCGAATTGCTCAACGGCGTTTTGAACGATGCCTTGAAATCCGGGCGCGAAGCCGAAGTCAAAGCCGCAGGCCTGGTGCAAGGCAAAGGTGACCTCGTCGATGTTGTAACGGCCGTCAACTCCGCCGAGATGACCCTCGAAACCGTGGTGGCCATTCGCGACAAGGTGATTGCCGCCTACCAAGACATTCTGCGTATGCCGATTTAGAAACAAAAAAGGGGATTGGGAAAATGGGCGGCGCTGAAGCGTTGGATCTGGCGCGGGAATCGATGTGGGTGCTGGTTGTGATGGCAGGCCCGGTCATGATGGTCGGCCTGGTCGTCGGTGTGGCCGTAGGCCTGCTGCAAGCGCTGACGCAGATTCAAGAGGCGACTCTTGTCTTCGTGCCAAAGATTTTGGCGATCTTCGTCGCCGTTATTCTGATGTTACCGCTCATGGCGGCATCAATGTCGGGTCTGATGAACACGATCGTGCAAATGATTATCCGGCCCTGAACGGGGCTATTGCGGCGAAAGATGACGGAACTTCAACAGCTTCTGCCGGCAGATATCCTGACCTTCATGCTCGTATTTTCGCGTGTCGGCGCGATGGTCATGACCTTGCCTGCCTTGGGCGAGCTCAGCATTCCAGCGCGCGCACGGCTCAGTTTGGCGCTGGGTCTGACCCTGATCATGGCGCCGGTGGTGGGCGGCCTTTACCCCGCAAATATCTCGGCAACCATACCCTCGCTCGCAGGCATTGTGCTCTCGGAAGTGATCACCGGCCTTGCCATCGGTTTGCTGCTCAGGATGGTGATGGGCTCGGTGCAAGTGGCCGGCAACGTGATCGCCACACAGACGGGTCTGGCCTTTGCGCAAGGAGTGGATCCCACGCAAGGTGTGCAAGGGGCGCTGATTTCGATGTTCCTGTCGCTGCTCGCGATAACGCTGATTTTCATGAGCGATCTGCACCACCTTCTGATCGCCGGGATCGAGCATTCCTTCCACCTGTTCCCGCCCGGCAAAATTCCGGTGGTGGGTGACTTTGCCAAGCTCGCCACCGGCACGATGTCGGGGATGTACATGGTCGGCATTCAGATGTCGGCGCCCTTCATTGTTTTCGGCCTCATCGTCTATGGCGCTGCCGGCGTCGTCGCCCGGATGATGCCGCAACTGCAGATATTCTTTCTCGTCACGCCCTTGAACATTCTGGCCGGGTTCGTGATTCTGGCGCTGACACTATCGACCATGATGATGTTGTTCCTGGACGAATTTACGTCCAAGGCGCAACTCTTCGTTCCCCATTGAGGTCATAGCCAGGCGCCATGTCCGAAGAAAACGACGACAGTCAAAAAACCGAACAACCCAGTCAAAAGAAACTGCAGGACGCCGAAGCCCGCGGCGACGTCACCCAGTCTCCCGACATAGCCGCCTGGCTGGTGCTTGCCGCTGCCACAGCGTTTCTGATTTTGTGGAGCCCCGCGACCGCGCACAATCTGCGCAAGATGCTGACTGGCTTTCTGGAAAGCCCGCATGCGATAAGCCTGACCGCAGAATCAGCGCCCGGATTAGCCAGCTCCATTGCCTTCCAGTTGCTCATGATACTCGCCGTGCCATTTGGCATTTTGGTCGTCGTCGCCATTGGCGCGCATTTGATTCAGCATCCGCCGGTATTCGCGCTGGAAAAACTGAAGCCTGACATCGCCCGGCTCAATTTTCTCAAAGGCTTCTCGCGCCTCTTCGGCCGGGCGGCCCTGGTGACCTTTATCAAGGGCGTGCTCAAGACCCTCGCCATCGCAGTGGCCGTCGCTGCCACGCTCTGGCCGGAACGCCAATCATTGCTCGCCATCGTCATGATGCCGGTGACCCAAATCATGCCGGTGCTGCTGGCGCTGATGACAAAAGTCATGCTCGCGGCCTTGGCCGTCTTGGCCGTGATCGCGCTCGCCGACTATGGCTGGCAGTATTTTGAGCGCATGCGTCGCCTAAAAATGACACGTCAGGAAGCCAAGGAAGAACACCGGCAAAGTGAAGGCGATCCGGTCGTCAAGGCCCGGCTCAAACAAATTCGTTCAGAACGTTCCCGCAAGCGCATGATGGCGGCCGTCCCCAAGGCATCGGTGATTATCACCAACCCGACGCACTACGCGGTCGCTTTGTCCTACGAGCAAGGCAAGATGGGCGCGCCAATCTGCGTCGCCAAAGGCATGGATCACATCGCGTTGAAGATCCGGGAAATCGGCAAGGAACACAACGTCCCTATCGTAGAAAATCCACCCCTCGCGCGAGCCCTCTACGCCTCTGTCGACGTGGATGAGACCATCAAGCCCGAACACTTCAAGGCCGTGGCCCAAGTGATCGGTTTCGTCATGCGCTTGAAAGGCAAAGTCTCCGCCAAGCGGTGATGTGCCGATTCAGTCTAAAAGGGTTGAGCAAAGAGTGGTTGAAGAGTAACAGGGACAAGATGATATGACCCAATTTGGAAAGCGTTTGATCAAGGGATTGCAGGAGGCGGTCGCCGTAGCCAGGGCGCGGGCCACGGCCCGTCGAAGATTTACGGCGATATCGACGTGGCGAAGATCCGTGCCAGGCTGAATCTCAGCCAGAGCGAATTTGCCGGTCTGCTGGATGTGTCCAAGCGCGTCGTGCAGGATTGGGAGCAACGGCGCAAGGCGCCCTCCGGTGCGGCGCGCTCGCTGCTCGGGGTCACGCAGAAAATGCCCGCCGCAGTGCGCCGTGCGCTCGCGCATTGAGGTTGGGGATTGTCCAGTCGGGCAGTGGGAGCGGTTTTGGGATGAGCAAGGAAGTCGCTCTGACCCCATATCTTTGCGTCGTACGGCCTCCTCAACCGGAATGCCGGCCCCTCATAGGTGCGCAAAAGAATTGGGGTTAGCTCAGTCTGAGCTAACCCGGATTCTCCGAATTGATCCAATCAGGAGCGTCCCGGCAGCTTGACGATTCCAAACCCGAGCAGGCAACCAATGATAATGCCCAGGGCCATATTGTCGATCAGGGCTCCAAGGAGGATGCCAATGATCATCCCGGCGCCAAACCCAATCGTCTGCTTCGCTTCCATGGTGCACACTTCCTGCCTGCTATTAAGGTACTGCGATGTTCGACGGATTTTGTATCTGGGTCGGAGTGGATTTTCCAGCAGGTTGGCCTGGGTTTGGGGTATCTGACACCGTCTCTCTGCTTGTTTACAACTGGCCTGCCGCCATCCCATTCAGGTCCGTTGTGCTCTGCCCCGCCTCGGCAAGAATTGCGGTCAGTGCGGCAACGTCAGGAACGGCATGTACTCGTTCCATCCAAGGGCATTAAAAAGCGCCACGTGTATGAGTGGCGCGGATAGCAACGCCAGGACGGCGTAGACTATGGTGCGTAATTCTCTCTTCACAAGGTGGGGGAAGAGCAGCGCTTCCTGTCACTTGCCACTTATTAAGCAGTCCGCTTCTGGAGTTTCAGCCAGAGTTCGCGCAATAGTTCACCGGGATGCATGGGCGGTAAGCCCCGCTTGGGAATTGTTTTGGTCATTGTCTTCATCCTCAGTGATAATCTTCAAGATCGACATCGTTCGCATCTCCGTCGGTCCAGCCGAAGGTAATGCGCCCCTTCTGTCCCATTGCAGTGACGGCTGGCAATATTTTGAGCGCATGCGTCGCTTAAAGATGACACGCCAGGAACCCAGGGAAGAACACCAGCAAAGTGAACGTGATCCGGTAGTTAAGGCACGTCTCAAACAAATTCGTTCAGAACCTTCCCGTAAGCTCATGATGGCAGGCGTCCCCAAGGCCTCGGTAATTATCGCCAACCCCACGCACTACGCGGTCGCTTTGTCCGGCGAATCAGGCAAAATGGGCACGCCAGTCTGCGTCGCCATCGGTTTTGTTATGCGCTTGAAAGGCAAAATCGTATCCGCGCGTACAGAGCGTCGTAAATGAAATCAGCACTAGAGCCGACACCTCCGCCCAACGAACCACCCCAAGCTCCTTCAGCCAGTGCGGCGTGGTGGAAGCTGCCGCTTGATTTTTCAAATGCTGAAATCGCGATGGGTCTCTTCGGCCTCGCCTGCTTGGTCGGGTTGGCGGTCGTGGCCTGGCCCTCCGCCGCCGGTTTTGGCGGACTGGCGTTCCTCATCGGTATCACCTTGTGCGGATCGGCATTGATATTTGCGATTACCTCCGGGCGCCTGGTCCCCGCCGAAGCGCCCGCACGTTTGTTCGGAATGGCGCTCGACACCGATCATCGCGCCTGCGCCATCACCTCGCCCGATGGTTCGATCGCTTATGCCAATCCAGCCTGGCGAAAACTCTTCGGCCGCAGCCTCTCGGGTGGCGACGTTCTGCCGGTGGCCGGATTTTCATCCGACACCGATACAGCTCAACGCCTCTACGCTTTGGTCCGCGCCGCCAGTCTCAAAGAGGGGCGCGAAGAAGAACTCAAGCTCAAAAACACCGCCGGCAAATGGGTTCACGTCGCCGTTGCCCCCATCAGCAGCCTCGGCCACACCGTCTGGCGCATCACCGAGTCTTCACCACGACGGCCACTGCTGCAAAGCGTGGAACCCGCGCGCCAATCCGTTGTCGTGCAACTCCGCCCGATGGAACAACCCATGCTTCCGGGTTTGGGCGGCGCCGAAGTGCACATTCCGAAATTCATCCAGGACGCGCCCGTCGGCATCGCGCTGATCACCGCCGACGGCATCATTGTCGAAGCCAATGCCGGTTTTGCCGCCTTGACCGCGACCGATCTGCGCAAACTCAAAGACAAATCCGTCTATACATTCTTCCGCGATCAAACCGTTCAGGAAACGCGGGCGCGACTGACAACCCTTGCCGTCGGCGAGGTCTCACGGGCGCCGGTTGAAGTGCGCTTCAAATCGGGCGATGAACGCACCGCGCAATTGTTTGCCAGCCGCTTCCACCCTGAAGAAAGCTCTGATGCGATCTTTGCCGTCTACCTCATAGACACAACCGGTCAAACCGCTCTCGAAACCCAGTTCGCTCAATCGCAAAAAATGCAAGCCGTCGGTCAGCTCGCGGGCGGCATCGCACACGACTTCAACAACCTCCTGACTGTCATCAACGGTGTTGCGGAGTTGCTGCTGCAGCGTCACCAGCCTGGCGACCCGTCGTTTGCCGATTTGAACAACATCCACAACACCGGTTTGCGCGCGGCATCCCTCGTGCGCCAGCTGCTGGCCTTTTCGCGCCGCCAAACGCTTGAACCCGAAGTGCTCAACCTGACCGATCTTGTCGCCGATTGGTCCATTACCTTGCGCCGCCTCATCGGCGACCGGGTCAAACTGAAAGTCGAACACGGCCGCGATCTGTGGCCCGTCATGGCCGATCAAAATCAACTCGGAAACGCGCTGATCAACCTGGCCGTCAATGCCCGCGATGCCATGCCCCATGGCGGGCAGCTCACCATTCGCTCGGCCAATTTGAGCCTGCAGGAAACACGGTCATATGGCCAGGTTCTCATGCCATCGGGCGATTACGTGACAATCGACGTGCAAGACACGGGCATCGGCATATCAAAGGAAAATCTCGGCAAGATCTTCGAACCGTTCTTCACCACAAAGGAAAAAGGCCACGGCACGGGACTGGGCCTGGCGTCGGTCTACGGCATTGTCAAACAAACCGGTGGTTACATTTTCCCTGAATCCGAGCCCGGCAAAGGCACGGTCTTCCGTGTCTATCTTCCGCGCCACATTCCGCTGCCGGCGGTAGTACCAGCCCCGGCATCGGACAAGCCGGCACAGCGCGACCTCACCGGCGTTGGTACAATTCTGCTGGTCGAAGATGAAGATGCCGTCCGGGACTTTGCCATGCGTGCGTTGCAGATGCGCGGCTACAAGGTGCTGGACGCCTGTGGCGGCGAAGAGGCCCTCGAAATCGTTCGCACCTACGATGGCCAGATCGACCTGATCGTGTCTGACGTGATGATGCCGTCGATGGATGGGCCAACGCTGGTAAAAGCCGCCCGCGAAATCAAACCGGGCCTGCGCACGATTTTCATGTCGGGTTACGCCGAAGACGTGTTTCGCAATTCAAATGATCTTCCCGAACCGCTCCACTTCCTCGCCAAACCCGTCTCGCTAAAGGCGCTGACCGGCAAGGTGAAAGAGGTGCTGGAAGAGGGGTAGGCTTCACTCAGCGTGAAGCCGTCCATGGATCAATCAATGTGATCCCAAGCCCTTCAAAGTGGCGCGTATTGCGTGTCGCGACCGTGGCGCCGTGATGCTTCGCAATGCCCGCAATTTGAATGTCCCTCACTTCAACCGGTTTGCCCACGGCCTCGCGAGCCGCCGCGATGGCGCCTGCGGCATTGGCCGCGCCGTCGTCGAAATTCAGGACACGGCCCTCAAAGTCTTCGGCAACAGAGCGCTCAAAAGCGTTCTCAAGTGTCTGGCGGCGTTTGCCTGCCGGAAGCCGCGAGAGTCCAAAGCGAATTTCGAAGATTGATATCGCACTGATCCACAACGAAGTTGCGGGCAGCGCGTTCATCCATGCGATGACCCTAGCCTCCGCAGAGTCGCGCATGACCGCCGAGACGACGTTTGTATCGACCACAATCACGGTGTAAAGCGGGCAGGCCGGGCTTTCGTGCCTCTGAGTTCTTTGAGATCTGCGTCCAGACCAAGGCCGGCAAACCGTTGCCGCAGCTTGGTTCCAAGCCGTGCGGTCGATGAACTCTCAACCTTCACCGCATTGCGCAATATGTCCCGTACCTCCTCTTCCATACTGCGGCCATGCTTGATTGCGCGAAGCTGAAGGCGCTGCTTAACGGTATCTTCGATATTGCGAACGACAAGTTGGCCCATTGTCTTACCTCGGATCATGATATCATGATATCACATTGAACACCGTTCTACAACAAACCTCAAAGTAACGATTTACGGGAGATATGCTTTCAAGATAAACCAAAATGATGACCACCCCCGACCCCGAAACAATTCTCTACCGCGTTTTTGCGCAGCGGTTTCCCACGGAAGACGCCTGTCTCAATCACCTGCTTAAACTGCGCTTCGGCAATCCCGGCCAGTGCCCAAAATGCGCACGGCTGGGCAAGTTTCACCGCCTGCGCCGGCAACAGGCGTTCGTCTGCCAGCGGTGTGCCTTCCACATACACCCTAAAGCGGGGACACCGTTCGTCCGCAGCCGTACGCCGCTGCAAGACTGGTTTTACGTCATGTTTCTCTATTGCGCCGGCCACAAGCGTATGACAGCCCGCGAGGTCCAGCGCCAATTGGCCGTCACCTACAAAACCGCATGGCGCATGTCGCACGAAATCAAGACGCATTTGGCGATGTAGTCGCGCGCGCCTTCTTCTTTCCGCGCCGCGCAATTTTCTGAGGCGGCCGTTCCGGTGCGGCTGACTTTGGCGCCATGGCAGCCAGCAACCGGTCAAACTTCGCCATTACATCGCGAGGGTCCGTTTGGGGAAATCGAGCCGGCTTCTTTGACATGGATAACGCTTTAACACATGTACGTTGCGGAAAGGGATAAATTGTCGATATAGTTTTCAGAATGTTCTGGGAGCAAATCCAAAAGTATTATAAAAATCAATAAGTTGACCAGTATTTGGCAATTCAGAACAAACGCCGTACGTTTACCAAAGTTGCAGCCGCCCAGACCCCATGATTTAAGGAGAGATCAAATGAGTGCCCCAGCCCGAGTAGTAGAACAGCAGGACGGAATGGACCGCAAAAAAGCCCTGGAAGCAGCCTTAAGCCAAATCGACCGCGCCTTCGGCAAGGGCTCCGTGATGAAACTCGGCGCCAACCCAAAAGTCGCAGAAATCGAATCGGTCTCCACCGGTTCGCTGGGCCTCGACATCGCCCTCGGCATTGGCGGTTTACCGCGCGGCCGCGTCGTCGAGGTCTACGGGCCGGAATCGTCCGGCAAAACCACTTTGGCGCTCCACGTGGTGGCCGAAGTGCAGAAGGCCGGCGGTATAGCTGCCTTCGTAGACGCCGAGCACGCCCTCGATATCGGTTACGCCAAAAAGCTCGGCGTCGACATCGGCGAACTGTTGGTGTCGCAACCTGACACTGGCGAACAGGCACTTGAGATCACCGACACGCTGGTGCGCTCAGGCGCCGTCGACATCATCGTCATCGACTCGGTCGCGGCCCTCACACCAAAAGCCGAAATCGAAGGCGAAATGGGCGATTCACTCCCCGGTCTGCAAGCCCGTTTGATGAGCCAAGCCCTGCGCAAACTCACAGGTTCGATCTCGCGCTCCAACACGATGGTGCTGTTCATCAATCAGATCCGCATGAAGATCGGCGTCATGTTCGGCAGTCCGGAAACCACGACCGGCGGCAACGCGCTGAAGTTCTACGCTTCGGTTCGCCTCGACATCCGCCGTATCGGCGCCATCAAGGAACGCGACGATGTGGTCGGCAGCCAAACCCGCGTCAAAGTTGTCAAGAACAAGGTCGCCCCGCCGTTCCGCCAGGTCGAGTTCGACATCATGTACGGCTCCGGCATTTCAAAAGTCGGCGAACTGGTCGATTTGGGCTCCAAGGCGGGCATCATTGAAAAGTCCGGCTCGTGGTTCTCCTACGAGAACCAGCGCATCGGGCAGGGCAGGGAGAACGCAAAAGTCTTCTTGAGCGAGAATCCGGAAATGGCCGCAAAAATTGAGGCCGCAGTTCGCGCCAACGCGGGCCTGCTCAGCAATGCGCTCGCAACCACGCCCGACAAAGACGACGACGGCGAAGACTGAAAAATTACAGTTTCTCTCCACCCCTTCAAAGGCCCCCCAGCGAAAGCGGAGAGATCGGCCCGAGCCTCAATGCCCCCTCCGAGGCTCGGGCCACCACTTTTTTTCGCGCCCGGCTCATGCCGCGTTAGTCTATGACGGGCTATAGCTTTCCTGGGCAACACCACCATCAACCTGATCAATCTGCACTACGCCATCCACGCACTGGCGCAAGGCGCGGGCGGCGTCTTCTTTTACGCATACCTGCTGCGCGCCGGTGTGTCCGTTCCCTCGTCCTTGCTCGTGCTCGCGGCGATTCCCGCCGGGCGCTTCATTCTGCGTCCCATCATCCTGCCGCTGGCCAAGCGCTTCGGTTTGAAGTCGACACTCATCTTCGGCACCTTGGCGGTTGCAGTGCAGTACCCGGTGTTGGCTGAAGTTCAGGGCGTAGGCTTGGCTCTCGTCGTGCTCTGCCTCGTCTCGTCGATCGGCGAGGTGTTCTATGTGACGTCTTATCACGCCTACTTTGCAGCCCTTGGCGACCATGAACATCGCGGTCATCAGATCGGTGCGCGCGAAGCGCTGGCCGCTATCGCCGGCATCGTCGCGCCCCTCATCGGAGGTTGGGCGCTTGTGACCTTCGGCCCGCGATGGGCCTTCGCCGCCGCAGCGGTCGTCCAGGCACTTGCCGCCCTCCCACTTTTGCAGGCCCCCAACGTCGCGATAGTGCAGGCAGCACCAGGTGCGTTTCGTGCCGCGCGCCTGGGTATAATTCTCTTCGTCGCCGACGGCTGGCTTAGTGCGTCTTACGTTTTGGTCTGGCAGATCGCACTTTTTGTGTCGCTTGGCGAAAATTTGGTGGCCTATGGTGGTGCAATGGCGTTAGCAGCACTCGTCGGCGCAGTGGGCGGACTGCTGCTCGGCCGCCACATCGACGCGGGCCAAGGTCCGCGGGCGGTGTTAGTCGCCTACACTGTGGTCGCAGTTGTTGTGCTGATGCGCGCTGCAAGCTTCGGCTCACCTTGGCTGGCTGTCCTAGCCAATGCTTTCGGCGCGCTAGCGGCCTGCCTGCAGTCACCCGCGATGATGACGGCAGTCTACAATCTTGCCAAGGCGTCGCCGTGCCCGCTGCGCTTCCACATGGCGGCCGAAGGCGGGTGGGACATCGGATGCTGCACGGCCGCCCTGTGTGCGGCGTCTCTGTCGGCTGCCGGGTTTCCGCTTTCGATTGCAATACTTCTTTCGCTGCCCGCAGCGGCGGCTGCAGCGTCACTACTGCGCCGCCACTACATGCACAGCGCCGCAGCGATCGATCCTGTCGATTCGCAGCCACTTTCCAGCACCAGTTCGAACTCTTAACGTGCGCAAATGCACTCAGTCGCTGGACAGGCATGCACCTGGCCGACTACATCCTACACCCGGCATTTCCGCGATTTGTAGGCTGACCCATGACTGCCCTTAGCGATATTCGCTCGACGTTTCTCAACTACTTCGCCAGGCACGGCCACGAGATCGTGCCGTCGTCGCCGCTGGTACCGCGCAACGACCCGACGCTCATGTTCACCAACGCGGGCATGGTGCAGTTCAAAAACGTCTTCACCGGCCAGGAAAAGAAGCCTTACACCCGCGCCACCTCCTCGCAAAAATGCGTCCGCGCCGGCGGCAAGCACAACGACCTTGACAATGTCGGCTACACCGCCCGCCATCACACCTTCTTCGAGATGCTGGGCAATTTCTCGTTTGGTGACTATTTCAAGGACACGGCAATCGAACTGGCCTGGAACCTCATTACGAAAGAGTTCCAGCTCAACACCGATCGCATGCTGGTCACCGTCTACGCAGATGACGATGAAGCAGCCGCCCTCTGGAAGAAAATCGCAGGCTTCCCCGACAACAAGATCATCCGCATTGCCTCGTCAGACAATTTCTGGTCGATGGGGGACACCGGTCCATGTGGACCGTGTTCGGAAATTTTCTACGACTACGGCGACAAGATCCAGGGCGGACCACCAGGCTCGCCGGACCAAGACGGTGATCGCTTCGTCGAATTCTGGAATCTGGTCTTTATGCAGTTCGACCAGGTATCGAAGGACAAACGCGTCTCGCTGCCCAAACCGTCCATTGACACCGGCTTGGGCCTCGAGCGCATGGCCTCGATCCTCCAGGGCAAGACCGACAACTACGACACCGACCTCTTCCGCCATCTCATCGATGCCTCGGCTCAAGCTTCAGGCCAACACGCAAACGGCGCCCACGCCGCCAGCCATCGTGTCATCAGCGATCACCTGCGTTCGGCATCATTCTTGATTGCAGACGGCGTCCTTCCCTCAAACGAAGGTCGCGGCTACGTGCTGCGCCGCATCATGCGCCGCGCCATGCGCCACGCCCACATTTTGGGAACGAAAGACCCTTTGATGTGGCGCCTCGTGCCGGTACTCGTCAGCGAGATGGGTGCGGCCTTTCCCGAACTCACCCGCGCTCAGGCCCTCATCACCGAAACGCTGAAGTTGGAAGAAGGCAAATTCCGCCAAACTCTCGAACGCGGCCTGAAACTGCTCGACGAAGCCACCAGCGGTATGAGTTCGGGCAAAACCCTGCCGGGCGATGTCGCCTTCAAACTCTACGACACTTTCGGCTTTCCTTACGACCTGACCGAAGATGCGTTGCGCGGGCGCGGCATTACGGTCGATAAGGCCAGCTTCGACACGGCAATGGCCAGGCAAAAGGCCGACGCGCGCGCCGCCTGGACAGGCTCCGGCGATGCCGCCACTGAAACGGTGTGGTTCGAACTGCGCGAGAAAACTGGCGCCACCGAATTCCTTGGCTACGAAACCGAATCCGCCGAAGGCATCATCTCAGCCCTCATCAGGAACGGCGAGCCGGTTCAACAGCTGGGCACGGGCGACGAAGGGCAAATTATCGTCAATCAAACACCTTTCTACGGCGAGTCCGGGGGGCAAGTCGGTGACGAAGGAATTATGATCACAAGCGCAGGCGCCGAATTCACCGTCACCGACACGCAAAAGAAACTGGGCGACCTTCACATCCACTTCGGCAAGCTCACACGCGGCCAGCTCAAACTTGGTGCCGTGGTGGAATTGCGCGTCGACACCACGTTGCGCGCCGCCACCTGCGCCAACCACTCCGCCACCCACCTCATGCACGAAGCGCTACGCCGCACGTTGGGGCCGCACGTCACGCAAAAAGGTTCGTTGGTATCGGCCGAACGTTTGCGCTTCGACTTCAGCCACAACAAAGCCCTTTCCGAAACCGAACTCGCTACCATCGAGTCCAGCGTCAACGGAAAAATCCGCGCCAACGAAGACGTCGTCACCCGCCTCATGACACCTGACGAAGCCGTTGCCGAAGGCGCCATGGCGCTCTTTGGTGAAAAATACGGTGACGAGGTTCGCGTGCTCTCGATGGGCACCGATGACGGCAAGATCTATTCCGTTGAACTGTGCGGCGGCACCCATGCGCGCCGCCTGGGTGATATTGGCCTCTTCAAGATCACTGGCGAAAGTGCCGTCTCGGCGGGCGTCAGGCGCATTGAAGCGCTGACGGGTGCCGGCGCACTTTCATTCCTGAACGAACAACACAAGCTCATCCGCGAAGCGGCCGGAATCATGCGTGCGCCCCCTGCCGAACTTGCCGAACGCATTGTCCAACTCATGGACGAACGCAAAAAACTCGAACGCGAACTCTCCGAAGCGCGCCGCCAGATCGCGATGGGAGGCAGTGGCAGCGCACCGGGCGAAAGCGCCGAGATTGCGGGCATTCGCGTCATGGCACGCATCGTTGAAGGCGTAGAGCCAAAGGACCTTCGAACCCTGGCCGATCAGGCCAAGCAGAAAATCGGCAGCGGAGTCATTGCCTTCGCCACCGCCAGCGACGGCAAAGCGGCCTTTGTTGTCGGCGTCACCCAGGATTTGACCAGCCGCTTCAACGCCGTTGAATTGCTCAAACGCGCTGTCGAAGCCGTCGGCGGCAAAGGCGGCGGCGGACGGCCCGACATGGCCCAAGGCGGCGGGCCGGATGGCACCAGGCTTCAGGGTGCACTCGACTCCATCCTTGCCGCGATCAAGGCGGCGGCGTGAGCGGGGCGCTCTCTCGCTGGCGCCGCTGGATCTACATCGTCGTCGAGGCGGGCGGATCGAGTGCTGGCGCACAGATATTCGACGATTTCATGGTAGGCCTGATCGTCCTCAACGTGCTTGCTGTCATTTTGGAAAGTGTGCCCGGCATTCACGATCCTTACGCGATGGAGTTCCTTGTCTTCGATGTCATGTCGGTCGCCTTCTTCACGTGTGAGTACATCGCCCGCCTGTGGGTTTCGATCGAAATTCCGGCAATCAGACAGCGCGGCGGGCTGCGCGGGCGGCTGGTGTTCGCAAGCCGCCCCGCTCAGTTGATCGACTTCTTCGCCTTCGCGCCGTCCTATTTGTCCTGGATATTTCCTGGCATGGACTTGCGCGTGTTGCGCATGTTCCGGCTGCTGCGCTTCATGAAGCTCGTGCGCTATTCACCGGCCATGGTCACATTGGGCCGCGCGCTGTACGAGGAACGGCGCGCTCTGATCGGCGCTACGATCCTCATGGTGGGTACGGCGGTGTTCTCCGGCACTGTGATGCATGTCATCGAAGGTCACGCACAACCCAAACAGTTTGGCACTATTCCCGATTCAATGTGGTGGGCGCTGGCGACCTTGACAACAATCGGTTACGGCGATGCGGTCCCAATCACCGCGCTGGGCAAAATGTTCGGCGCGGTTGTCATGATTTGCGGGCTCGGGCTTTTCGCGCTGCCGATTGGTATCGTGGCGACCGCCTTCGTCAATGAAATCCACCGCCGCGACTTTGTTGTGACGTGGGGCATGGTCGCGCGTGTCCCCTTGTTCGCCTCGCTTGACGCAGCAGCAATCGCCGAAGTCATGAAAATCATGCGCACGCGCGCCGTATCCGCAGGCACCGTGATCGCGGCGCGTGGCGAAGAGGCCGAAGGCATGTTCTTCATCGCCGACGGCGAAGTGAAGATCGAGTTGCCGCGCGGTCACATCAAGCTCGGCGCCGGCGAATTCTTCGGCGAATTGGCGTTGCTCAAACGCGTCAAGCGCATGGGAACGGTCACGGCACTTTCGCGCACGCATATGATGATTATCGACGCGATCGATTTCGAAAGCCTGCTCAACCGCGACGAGGCTCTGCGCGAGCGCATCATCGCCATCGCCGACGAACGGCTTCGCGGCGATTGGGCGGATCAAACCAACGACGTCGTCGCCGACGAATTCACCCAACACCCCTCCGGCCGCCCACTCGGCGATCCGCTGGTGTGACTTCTTGGGAGCACGGGCGTCCTGAGGCTGTGAAGCAATTCCTTTTTCGTTGCGCCGAACATCTGCGCTCGCGGGAAAGGATATTCAGGACCGCGCGTTTGACTTTACCAGCGAATAGATCGCGGGGATGACGATCAGTGTCAGCACCGTCGACGACACCATGCCGCCGATCATTGGCACGGCGATGCGTTGCATGATTTCGGAGCCGGCGCCAGTGCTCCACATGATCGGCAGGAGGCCTGCCATGATGGCCGTGACGGTCATTAATTTGGGCCTAACGCGTTCGACGGCGCCTTCCATGATGGCGGCGTTGACGTCTCCGTTTGTCTGAGCGCGATAGGCGTTGTCGAGGTAGATGAGCATCACGACGCCGGTTTCGGCGGCGACGCCTGCGAGCGCGATGAAGCCGACTGCGACGGCGACGCTGAAATTGAAGCCGAGCCAATAAGTCAGCCACAGCCCGCCGACGAGGGCGAAGGGCACCGAGAGCATGACAATCAGGGTTTCGTTCAGACGCCCGAAGTTCAGATAAAGCAGAAGGAAAATAATCACGAGCGTGAAGGGCACCACGACCATGAGCCTTGCCTGGGCGCGCTCGAGATATTCGAACTGGCCGCTCCATACCGGATAGACGCCGGCTGGGAATTTCACATCGCGCGCCACGGCGGCGCGTGCTTCGGCGACATAGCCGCCGAGGTCGCGGTCGCGCACGTCGACGAAGACATAGGCCGCGAGTTGCGCGTCTTCAGTGCGGATCGTGGAGGGGCCCTGTTCAAGTTTAATATTGGCGACCTGGCCGAGTGGCACGCCGCCGCCTGCGATGGGCACGATGACCTGTTGGGCAATTGTCCGCGGATCGGAGCGCAGGTCGCGCGGGTAGCGGAGGATGACGGCGTAGCGTTCGCGGCCTTCGACGGTGGTGGTGATGGCTTCGCCACCAAGCGCCATGGCGATCGTGTCCTGGACCTGATCGACGCTGAGGCCGTAACGCGCGAGTTCGCGCCGGTCAGGCTCAATCGTCAAATAATAGCCGCCGCCGATGCGTTCGGAGAAGGCGCTGGCGGTGCCCGGCACTTTCCGCAGCACGCGCTCGATCTCACGCGCTGCGGTTTCGATGTCGGCGAGTGAGCGGCCGATCACCTTGACGCCGACAGGCGTGCGGATGCCGGTCGAGAGCATGTCGATGCGTGCCTTGATCGGCATCGTCCAGGCGTTGCTGACGCCTGGGAATTGCAGGCTGGCGTCCATCTCGGCGATCAGCTTGTCCGTCGTCATGCCGGGGCGCCATTCGCCTTCGGGCTTGAGATTGACGATTGTTTCGAACATTTCGAGCGGCGCCGGATCGGTCGCGGTTGCGGCTCTGCCGGCTTTGCCAAAGACGGAGGCCACTTCGGGAAACGATTTGATGATCTTGTTCTGCGTCTGGAGGAGTTCGCCAGCTTTGGTGACCGACAGGCCGGGCAAAGTGGTTGGCATGTAGAGCAGCGTGCCTTCATTCAGGGCGGGCATGAACTCCGAGCCGATGCGCGAGAGCGGCCAAGCCGAAAGTGCAAGAACGATTGCGGCCACCGCCACGGTCGCGACGCGCGCGTTCAGCACGGCGCGAATGATCGGGCGGTAAAACGCGATCAGCACGCGGTTGACCGGATTCTCGGCTTCACTGCGAATTCTTCCTTTGATGAACAGCACCATGAGGGCAGGCACCAGTGTCACCGACAGCAAGGCGGCGGCTGCCATGGCAAATGTCTTGGTGAAGGCGAGCGGATGGAACAGGCGCCCTTCCTGCGCCTCGAGTGCGAAAATCGGCAGGAACGATACGGTGATGACGAGCAGGCTGAAGAACAGCGACGGCCCCACTTCAATGGCGGCGTCGATCACCGCTTGCGTCCGGCTTTCGCCTGGCTTCATGCGCTCTATGTGTTTGTGCGCGTTTTCAATCATGACGATGGCGGCGTCAACCATGGCGCCGATGGCAATCGCGATGCCGCCGAGGCTCATGATGTTGGAACTCAGGCCCAGGACTTTCATACCGGCAAAGGCAAGCAGCACGCCGACGGGCAGCATGATGATGGCCACCAGCGCGCTGCGCACATGCAGGAGGAAGAAGATGCAGACGAGGGCAACGATGAGGCTTTCTTCGGTCAGCGTGCGCTCGAGTGTTGCTATCGCGCGGTTGATCAGGTCCGAGCGGTCGTAGACCGGCGTGATGCGCGTGCCCTCGGGCAGGCTGGGAAGGATGCCGTCGAGCGCTGCTTTGGCCGAAGCGATGACGTCGATCGTGTTGGCGCCCTGACGCTGGGCGACGATACCGGACGCGACTTCGCCTTCGCCGTTCAGTTCGGCGACGCCGCGCCGTTCGTCCGGCCCGATCTCGACGCGCGCCACGTCACGGATGGTGACGGGGACACCGGCCATCGATTTGAGCATGATCTGGCCGATGTCATCGGCGCCCTTGAGATAGCCGCGGCCGCGCACCGCGTGTTCGGTCTCGCTGAGTTCCACCACGCGGCCGCCGACGTCGCGGTTGGAAGCGGCGATGGCCTTGCGCACGTCGTCGAGCGACAGGCCCAGCGCCAGCAAGCGCCTGGGGTCGACGACGACGTTGTATTGCTTGACCAGGCCGCCAACGCTTGAGACTTCGGCGACGCCTGAGGCTTTGGCGGCGGCAAAGCGCGCGTACCAATCCTGCAGGGTTCGCGTTTCGGCGAGGTTCAGGGTTGGGTGCTCGATGGCGTATTGATAGACCCAGCCCACGCCGGTCGCGTCGGGTCCCAAGGCCGGTGTGACACCGGCAGGCAGACGTCTGGCTGCGGCGTTCAGATATTCGAGGACGCGGCTGCGGGCCCAATAGAGATCGACGCCGTCTTCGAAAATTACATAGACAAAACTGACCCCGAAATACGAAAAGCCGCGCACGGCGCGCGACTTCGGTACGCTGAGCATCGCGGTGGTCAGGGGATAGGTGACCTGATCCTCGATCACCTGCGGCGCCTGACCCGGAAACTCGGTGTAGATGATGACCTGCGTGTCCGAGAGATCGGGAATGGCGTCGACCGGCGTCGTCAGCAGGGCATAGACCCCGGCGAATATCGCCAGTGCCGTGCCGATCATCACCAGCATGATGTTTCCCGCCGACCAGCGGATAACGGCCGGGATCATTGTTTAAAGCCCTGCAAGGCCGCGCGCAGATTGCTTTCGGAGTCGATCAGAAAGGTCGCCGAGGTGACGACGGTTTCGCCTTGCTTGAGGCCGCTGATGACTTCGACCATACCGTTGGCGCGGCGGCCGGCCTTGACGGCGCGCGGTTCGAAGAGGCCGTCGCCACGCGCGATCAGCACGATCTGGCGGGCGCCGGAGTCAATCAGGGCGCTGTCCGGCACGGTGAGGACGGGGCTGCCCGCAGGCGCTGAAACGTCGACCGACGCAAACATGCCGGGCAGCAATAGGCCGTCGTGGTTGGCAAGTTCGATGCGCAGTTTGGCGGTGCGCGTTGTCATGGAGACTTCGGGATAGACGAAGGTGACTTTGCCTTCGAATGTTTGGCCTGGATAGGCGTTCAGTGTGATGCGCGCGCTGGCTCCTCGCCTGGCAATGCCCAGCGATAGTTCCGGTGCTTCAGCGATCACCCAAATGCTGGACAGGTCGGCGATGCGATAAAGCACGGTTCCTTCTTCGGCGTGCAGTCCCTCGACGGCCGCCTTTTCGAGTACGGTTCCACTGTGCGGCGCGACCCAGGTGATATGGCCGCTGGGTTTATGCGTGCGGACCAAGCGGGCAATTTCGGCGTCCGGAACTTCGTAGAGGCGCAAGCGCTGATACGCGGAAGATTCGGACCGGGCGTTGGTCCGGGCGTAAACGTCTCCAAGTTCCTTTGAGATTTCTTTGGCGCCGAGTGCCAGGGCTAGAGTCGTTTCCTGCTGCAGGATAAAGGGGCTGTGGATGTCGAACAGCGGCTGGCCTGCCCGAACCTTCTCGCCAGTGGCTGCAACGTGCAGCTTTGCAATCCAGGCTTTGAATTTCAGGCTGACAACGCTTTGCCGCCTCTCGTCCGCCGTCACCGTGCCGCTAAGCTGCACGCGTTCGTTGAGGACGTGGCGTTCGGCGATGGCGGTGCGCACACCCAGACGCTGAACCTTGTCGAGGCTGATCTTCACCGTGCCGGGTTCGTCTGTTTCATCTGCATAGACGGGGATGTAATCCATTCCCATCGAGTCTTTTTTCGGGGTTGGCGACGTGTCGGCCAAGCCCATCGGATTGCGGTAGTACTTGATCTGCCGTTGCGCCTGTTGTGCAGGTTCGCCGGCTGCGCGCACGGCCACGAAGTCACGGCCCTGCGCATTTTTTTTGGGTAAAGGCGAGTAGTCCGGCGCGCCGGACGGATCTTGGTAGTAGAGAATACGCCCGGTGTTCATGGACGTGATCTCGCGGGGCGTTTCGCCAGGTGCAGACATCAACCACAAAACAGCGCCACCGGCTGCAGTCAGCGCCAATGCCACCGCAGCCAAGATTAAGTTCTTACGCATGATTAGCGGGCCGTAATCACGACAACGCCGCGCACGGTCTCCGCCTCGCCTTGCACCTTGGCCGACAATTTTAACGCCCAGCGTCCGGCCATGGTCGGCTTCAAGCTAAAACGATAAATGCCGGGCGCAGGCGAACCCATCGACGTCGCTTGCGCGTCCATTCCACCCATTCCATCCGGTTCCATATCGAAGCGCGTCTCAAAGATTACGGCGTTTGCCACGGGCTTGCCTGTCGCCTTGTGCACGAGACGTATGTCGACAATGGTTCCTTTGTCTTCGGATATTTCAGGCGTGGTGGTGGAAAAGGCGTATGTCGTGGACATCGGCATCGGCGACGTATTTTCGCCGCAAGCGGTAAGTGAAGAAATTGCGAGCGCAACGACAACTCCCGCAAAAGTCAGGGCGCGACGCGTGTGAGGTACGAAGTTCATTTTCAAAGAGTCCTTGTGTGGATGAGTTCGAAAATCGCCGGCGATCGCGCGGGCGACGTGTTCAGAACGAATCAAACAAGGGTGGATCGCGGCGGCGGCGTATCAGGGGGACGAACAGGGGCAACCGATTGGGTGATTTCTTCCGGAATGAGTTTTTGCGCCCGAATCGCAGCCGGAGCGATATTATCCGACGATGTGATCGTCGTTTTTACACAAACACAGTCGCCTTCGCAAAAATGCGTTGTCTCTTCGGAAGAGCAATCCTTACACGGCGTTTCACAATCAGGTTGGCTTTCCGCACTCGCCATGCTCATGCCGGTGCCTGTGGATAGACAAGCGGCGAAAGCGGCCGACACCGGCGCAACGGCAAGCGTCGCGATCAGCGTCAAGCTGACGATCCTTTTTACTATGGTCGATAGGTGCCACATCGCGTTTGAAGCCTATTACATCATTCTTGCGTTAGAATAGTGTTAATCAAAGCCCGTGATAGCGGGATTCGAAACATTCATGCGATGCCAACCGGCAGAAATGCGACGGCCCCCAAGGCCGCCGCATTTCTAGACTCGTTAGCGTTTGCTCCAAAAGAGGTACTTCGCAAAGGCAGCAATGCCCAACACGAAGAAAACGAGGGCAACCAAACAGAGCGCCATCATTGCCCACCCGCCGTCCATCATCATGCCGTCCATCATGTTTGTTTCCCTTGAGCCAGTTGTTGCGGAGGCTGTACTTGCCTCATTGCCGGACTTGCCGCCTCGCTCATGTATACTTTCACCGTGGGGCATTTGACTCGATGGCGGTAGGGCAGTTTGTGAACCGTGCGGTAACAACGCTTGGGTTGAGTTTGAGTCTGAGATTTAACCGCCCCTGTCTCTGCGGCAAATGTAGGGGCGCCGGTAAACAAGAATGCCGCAAGCGTGGCGGCGAGAATTGCTGTCGTTTTCATTTTCCGTTTCCTATGAGCGCTTTCGCACTCGATTGTCGATTGATTTTGAGATTTCACGGCGCACCCGGCGCACGTGTAGCGTCACCAGCGACCGCAATGTCGCTTCGCGTGGCGAGCTAGATGAGGAGGCGACCTGTGCGCTCGTAAATGCCGGCGTATCCCTCGATGCGCACGAAATCGCGCTGGCGAGAAGGGGGTCGCACGATATCGTAGTGCGAAACCGTGGTGAGCAACAGCGTAGGAACAATGGTTTGCGAGGGTGCTTTGATAAGTTCGGCGGCGGACTGACTTTTCTGGGAAGCCGTGATTGTTTCGTGATCAGATGTGCACCCGGCGTCGTGGACCCGCGCGAAGCACGAGCCGCCCATGCATGCAGCTTTCACCGCGCAGCATGTGGGCTCTTGCATTTGCGTGCCCATCTCCGTTGCGCGCGCTGTAGCCATGCAGCCGCTGGCGAACGCAGCCCCAAAAAGGCTCGTCGCAAATAGAAACAGAACTGCAATCGTCAGTTTCTTCATTAGATCAGTTCATCACCGCAGTTCAGAAATGCTACCTCATCACTGTACTTTCTAGTCCAATAGTCTTCAAGAGAACATCACGAAAACGTGAATATGCCTCGCTGTAATGAGGAGCATTCGCGGGCAAAACGTCATTCATTCCTGATGCAGATTTTGAGATGTTGCGCATCCAAAACAATGAACGCCCGCGCTGTACAAGCCGTCCATTGAGTGTTAACGTAAAACATCGATCAGGAGGATCTCATGGCCGCTTTTGCAGTCGCTCTCGGTGCTGTTGCCCTAGCCGTCGGCACTTGGTGCATATTCTTTCATTGCTAGCTTCGCCTTCGCCAGGCGATATCAAAAACTGACAGCATGAGGAGCGCGCGGGTTACACCTTAGCTTCGCTGCTGGCCTGTCCAGCCAACCAGGACCACCTCAGCCACCACGCAGCGCCACCGGCCGCGATCAGCGCAACCGCTGAGGCGGCCCATTTCCATTCCATGTCCGATAGACATGTCAGCGGGTCCCGCCATGAATGGGCAGGGCGGTCACTTGCAAAAACTCAGACAGGAATTGAGCGAGGTGGTGGCGTGTCGGGCGGGCGCGAACGCAAGCGGCGAATACGTGCAAAGCGCCAGCGCGCGTGCGGGAAGCGTTTGAGGCGCGAACGCCGCCGCCGATGGAGTGATCGAAACCATCACGCCGGTGCAGTGGCCCTAGCACGGTTGTTCGTCTTGGCCTTCACAATGATTGCACGGCGTGTCGCGCGGTGCCTTCTGGCCATGCGCCATAGACGCGTGGCTTTGCGCCTTGCTGGGCATGCATTCAACGAACGCTGTTGCAGCCGGCGCAAAGGCGAGCGCCACCGTCAACCCCAGGCTGAGGATCCATTTTGCTGTCGATGAGCCGTGCCGCATCATTGCAACCTACTACACACCAAGGATGCTAGAACATTGTTAAAGCCGGAAATCCGCTATAACAGGGCTCAAATCGTTGTGACACCGATTTGAAGGCATCAGTTCGTTAACGGAGTGAGTCGGGAATCCGCTGAAATCAGCCATTCTTGACCGGTTGTAATAGGACGGGTACTGACAATTGTAGTTGTGCGGAGTCGCTGGCACGGGTTGTCGTCAGAGCTTACGCGAAAGGGACGTGCTATGGCCCCGACTGCGGGCAAGACTCTGAAGGATAAGGCGTTAGCCAAATCTGTGCCGGAAGCGGCTCCGAAAGCCGCGAAAGACTTGCATCCGGTTTCTCCGCTCGCGCCTAAGTCGTTGGCAAAGTTGCCGCCCATTTCGGGTGTGCGCCTTGCTGCGGGTGCTGCCGGTATTCGTTATGAAGGCCGGACGGACGTGCTGATGGCCGTCCTGGCGCCGGGTACGGCGGTCGCCGGAGTGTTGACGAAATCCAAGACAGCGTCGGCACCGGTCGATTGGTGCCGTACGGCGTTGGCCGAAAAATCGGCGCGGGCGCTGGTTGTCAACTCCGGCAATGCCAATGCGTTTACCGGACGCGTTGGTGCAGAGGCGGTCAAAGCGACGGCGGACAGCATGGCGGCGCTGGCGGGCTGCAAGGCCCACGAGGTGTTCATTGCCTCAACCGGTGTGATTGGCGAGCCTTTGCCTGTCCGGCGCCTGACTTCGGTCTTGCCCGAGATTTACGAGAACACGGGAGCTACGGCCTGGGAGCAGGCGGCGCTGGCGATCATGACGACGGATACGTTTCCCAAAATGGCGACAGCATCGGCACAGATCGATGGGCAGATCGTCAAGATCAATGGGATCGCCAAGGGCTCGGGCATGATCGCGCCCGATATGGCGACGCTTCTGAGCTTCGTCTTTACGGATGCGACGATCCCGCAAGACGTGCTGCAGGCGTTGTTGGTGGCAGGCGCCGAGACGAGCTTCAATTCGATCACTGTCGATGGCGACACATCGACAAGCGACACGCTGTTGATGTTTGCAACAGGCAAGGGCGCGCGGCACAATCCAGTGCTGCGGGCGAACGACAAGCGGCTTGATGAGTTCCGGATCAAGCTGAACGGGTTGCTGCAGGACCTGGCGGTTCAGGTTGTGCGCGACGGCGAAGGTGCGAGCAAACTCATCCGCATCAATGTATCGGGGGCTGAGAGTGCGGCTGCGGCCCGCAAGATTGCGCTGTCGGTTGCCAATTCGCCTCTGGTGAAAACGGCGATCGCGGGCGGCGATGCCAATTGGGGCCGGGTGGTGATGGCAGTGGGCAAGTCCGGCGAGCTCGCCAATCGCGACAGGCTTTCGATCAAGTTCGGCGGTCACCGTGTGGCGACGATGGGGTTGCGCGACCCCAACTATAGCGAAGCGCTGATGGTGCGTTACATGCAGCGCTCCGAAATCGAGATCGATATCGATGTGGGGATTGCCAAAGGCGCGGCTGGAGTTTGGACCTGCGACCTGACGCATGGTTACATCAACATCAACGGCGACTATCGCAGTTAAGGCTTTATGTCAGACCGGAATTTCAAACTTGTTCTTGTTGCCGCGTGTGCCTTGATCGACAGCGATGGCCGCGTGCTGTTGGCGGAGCGCCCGGCCGGCAAATCGATGGCCGGTTTGTGGGAGTTTCCCGGCGGCAAAGTCGAAGCGCGGGAGCGTCCGGAGCAATCGTTGATACGCGAACTCAACGAGGAACTCGCCATCACGGTCAAGGAAGAATGTCTGGCGCCGTTCGCATTTGCCTCACATGATTATGTCGAATTTCACCTTCTGATGCCGCTGTTCATCTGCAGACGCTGGGATGGCATCGTGCAACCGCGCGAAAATCAGCGTCTGGCATGGGTTTTCCCGCAGGCGTTCAGCCAGTATGAAGTGCCGCCTGCGGACCTGCCGTTGATGGCGCAGCTTCGCGATTTTCTTTGATTGGCATTTGATGGAAATGCAATGTTTAAGCGGTCATTAAGGGGACATGCGCACAGTGGTGTAACAGTCACGTTGCGAGGTGAACCATGAGCGCCTTATCCCGGCATATCAAGCGCTTTGCGGCGAACCAAAGTGGTGCGACTGCGGTTGAGTATGGGCTGATTGTTTCGCTTATTTTCTTAGCCGTCATCTCCGCTGTACAGGCGGTCGCGGGCAGTACAATTTCCATGTACGCCGTGATTACCGGCGCGATGTGACTGCATAATTTACTGGCGCTGCGACTGAATTTTCTGCCAGTCTGCGCGGCAGAGGACCATTGTCAATTCTGCGCCTCACGTCTCCGCCGCGCCGCAACGCCTGCCTGTCACCACGATTGTGGCGCTGGGGCAGTTTGCCTTGCCCCTGGCGGTCGATTACCTGCCGCCGCTCGGGGTGGGCGCGCTCTGTCTCTTCTTTTCAGTCTTGCTGGTTTATTTCGGTTGGACGATGGGTACGATTGCCTATGGCGCCTGGGGGGCGGAGGCATCGGGTGACTATGCTGAGCGTACGCGCATCACCGGCGTGCGTGAGATGTTTGCGCTGCTGGGGATTTTGATCGCCAGTCTGGCGCCGTTGTTTACCCCGGGCGGTTGCGCATGGGATGATTTCGTGGACGCAGGGCATACGCATCGCCGCCCGCAATGGGCCATTCTTGAGCTTGCTGGCGGCGAATTTCCTCGAGCGCATTGGCAGTGCGGCAAATCTGGCGGCGGTGATCCGGCTCTTCGAGAAAGGTCTGGCACTGGGTGAAGGAGCGGGATTGCCGCTGGTCGTTTATCTGTTGACGGCCGTTCTGGGCGCGCCTCTGTGGATTTGGGTTGGCCACATCATTCCCAAACACCAGGCGCTGATCATTGCCTCGCTGTCGGGCATTGCCGCATTCAGTGTGTTGTTCTTTCTGCCACCGGGTCAGTTGATGCTCACGACGTTGATCATGGCCGCGGCCGGGATCGCCGGGCGGCGTCGGCGACGCTGGGCGCGTCGATTGCCGCAGATGTTATCGATCTGGATGCCTCGCGCAGCCGTGAGGCGCGTGCCGGTTTGCTGCTGGCGTATTGGGGTATAGCGCAAAAGGGCGCGGATGCAATCGGCGTCGGCCTGGGGCTGTCGATACTCTCGTTTTTTGCCTTCGACCCGAACGGGG
>JAWXBO010000047.1:0-3205 GCA_034440175.1 Alphaproteobacteria bacterium | reverse complement strand
GCCGCGGTCGCGCGCAAATTCGGCAACGAGTTGGGTTCGTTGTACGCAGTGTCGAACATCGTCGAGGCCGAGAACCAACTGGGCCGCCCACCTCAAGGCAAGGTGCGGTCCTGCATCCACAGTCGTTTGGAGTTGTGGTATTGATCGTCCATCCCGCTATGCGGCGCGTCGTTGACTCGAACGATTGCCTCGCCTGCGGCACTGGCGCGGAGGTTCGCGCAGATCGATGACGGCCGGCGCGTGGCTTGTCGCTCAGCCGAATTTGATGAACATCTTTGAGTACGGCACCTTCAGCTTGGCGAGAGCGTCTTTGACCTTGGCCTCGTCACGCGTAAAAAGGGCTGCCTTGAGATCTGCCACCGACTTCTGCACGGCGGCGACCATCGTCTTGAATTCATCCTGCTCACGCAGTGCGGCGGGCGCCTCGCCCCCCAGGCGGGCCGCCAGAAACTCCAGCGCGCCGGTTTGGGCCGTCAGCTCCAGCAAGCCGTTGGAACCGGCAAGCGTTTTCGGCCCGTCGATCAACACCCGCTCCATCTGGGCGTGATAGGCGTTCATGTGGTCGCTGTAGACGATCACGTTGTTGCGACGACGGATCTCGGCCATGATGTCGCGGGCATGCTCCAGCGTTTCATGCGCATCGCTGAGCTCGTTCTTGCCAATCTCGCCAGCGGCCTTGTCGTAGATCTTGCTGACTTCAGCCAGCGAGGCGGCGAAAGCTTTGTCTTGGTCGTAAGGCGCAGGCGGCGCTGAGCCGAATTTCGTAGCCACGACACTCCAGCTCTGGCGCGCCTGCTCGATGGCGGCCTGGGATTCGGACTGCGAGTTCTGGTTGGTCTTGAAGAGTGCCGCGCGGTAGGGGCCGTAGGCCGCTTGCATGGCATTGGTAACCGGGTCGGCGGCGAAGGCCTTGTTTGAGACAAGGATGGCGAGGCCGGGCATCGCCAGCGCCACAGCAAACAGCCTGACCAAGAACATGTTTCCGAGTGACTGGGATGTTTTCATTTTCGCGCTCCGGACTTGTTGAACAGTTCGCGCTCGCTCCGATGAAGCGTGCGTCCATGAGCTACATTGAAGATCAACCATGTAATTGCCGTGTTGCACGCGCAGGCCGTTTTGCATCGCCGGGTAACAGCCACAGGCCGCGTTACAGTGCGTTACAAACATGCTTCCTGGCGTGCGCAAAGGAGCGTTAAATAATGTGCAGAGAAGAGGGCATCGCGCGAATCGAACTCGCTGAGTCGGTCAATAGACCTAGTGCGAAAAGCGCAAGTTCATGTAACAGGCTGATTGCATACTGATCGTCCCCTGTGCCGCCAAGGCGCGGCGGGGGCGGCTTCCGCCAACCGGGCTGAAGTCGGCTCGCCAGCGGCGGCGCCATCGAATGCGACGCCCGCCCACCTGAAGGCAAGGTGCGGTCCTACATCCGCGGTCGTTTGGAGTTGGTATTTATCGTCCATCCCGCGATGCGGCGCGTCGTCGACTCGAGCGATCGCCTCGCCTGCGGGCACTGGCGCGGAGGTGCGCGTACGTCGAGAACGACTCGCCCATTTCCGCAACACAATCGAACCAACGCCGAAGGAATGCCCCATGAAACACCTGTTTTCGCTGATGTTCACATTATGGCTTGCGTCGACGGCTAGCGTAGCACTGGCGACGTTCCATACGTTCAGCATCGAAGAGATCTACTCGAATGCCGACGGCACCATCCAGTTCGTGCTGCTGCAAGAATCGAGCGGACTGAACGGCCAGAATTTGTGGGCGGGACAGACGCTCACGGCGACGCGCGCGGGAAGCTCCAAGACGGTCGCGTTCCCGAGCAATCTGCCGAGTGCCGCAACCGCCAATCGCTATGTGCTGGTCGCTACGCAGGGCTACCTGGACGCGGCCAACGCGGGCATCGGAGGGTTCAGCGCGGTGTTCCCGGACTATGTGCTACCCAACCAGTTCCTGCCAACAGACGGCGGAACCATCAATTTTGCCGGCGTCGACAGCGTTACCTATGCACCGCTTCCGACGGATGGCACCCAGGCACTCTACACGCCGCTGACCTCGGGGCAGTTCGTCGCGGTGAACCAGGCGCGAAACTTTGCCGGCGCGGTGGCCACGGTGCCGGCGCTCGCGGTCACCGCGGTCGAGTTTTACAATCAGTCGCTCGACCATTACTTCATCAGCAACCTGCAGCCGGACATCGATGCGCTCGATTCCGGTCGGATCGCCGGCTGGGTCAGGACCGGCCTCAGCTTCTTCGTGTATTCCAGCCCCGCACCGTTTCTGAATCCCGTCTGCCGCTTTTACATTCCTCCCCAGCACGGCAATTCGCACTTCTTCTCCGCCTCGCCTCAAGAGTGCACGGAAGTCGCGAACCGCATCGGTTTCGACCCCAACTACAGCGGCTATATCGAGGAAACTCCTTCCGCGTTCTACGTGGAGCTCCCCAACACTTCGACAGGCGTGTGCGCGTTCGGCACCGTGCCGGTCTACCGGCTCTGGAACTTTCGTTTCGACTCCAACCACCGTTACACGACGAGTCGAGCGATCAAGAACGAGATGCTGGGACGGGGCTACATCGCCGAAGGGTACGGGCCGGATGCCGTGGCCATGTGTTCGCCGGTCTAGATCGCGGATGTCGGCGCCCGGGTTGATTGGCTGTCCGATTACAGCCAGGTTGCGCGATGCGCAGGGATACAGATGTCAGAAGATCGCGCGCCGCTTCAACCCGAGGTTGAGCCGCCGTCGGAGCATCCGCCAACGGTGCTCCAGACGACGATCAACATTCGCAGCACGTCGCTTGCCGTGCTGGCCCTCATCGCCGTAATCGGACTTCTGTATTGGGCCCGGGGGGTGTTCATTCCCATCGCCATCGCGGTGCTGGCGAGTTACACGCTGACGCCCGTCGTCGACTTTCTGAAAGAGCGAGCCAGGCTGCCTAAAGCCATAGGGGCGGCGCTGACGCTTATCGCGATTCTCATTGGCGCCGGTTTCGGCCTCGAGTCCCTTCAACCGCAGGCGATTCAAATCCTGGACATCGTGCCTCGCGCCACCGAGAAGTTCAGCCAGGCTCTGCGGCGCAATGCGCTCAAACCACCGGGGGCGGTCGAGAAGATCCAAAAGGCTGCAAGTGAAATCGAGAAAGCCGCGCACGCGGCGGCGACAACATCGAACACTCCGGTGACCGCGGCGGCAACCGCCGCCCGGGCGGCGG
>JAWXBO010000046.1:0-4127 GCA_034440175.1 Alphaproteobacteria bacterium | reverse complement strand
TTTGTAGGCGGGAAATGGCTGAAATTGAACGGTTGAACCGCCTTTCCTTCAGGTGTGATCCGGGGCGCAGACCCGGTATTCTGAGCTCTGATCTGGTGTGGATGTAACTTGATGCTGGCGGAAATACCCAACGAAAAACGGGTTCGGGAGATTGTCGCGGCACACGCGCATCTCGAAGGTCCGCTGTTGCCCATTCTGCACGCGCTTCAGGCCGAGTACGGTTTCATTCCGCGCGATGCGATCCCGATCGTCGCCGAGGCGCTCAATCTGACACGGGCGGAGGTTTACGGTGTCGTTAGTTTCTACCACGACTTTCGCGATAAGCCCGCGGGCCGGCGGGTTGTGAAACTGTGCCGGGCCGAGGCGTGCCAAGCGATGGGTGGTGCGGCGCTGGCCGAGGCGGTGCTGAAGCATTTTGGGATTGCGTGGAAGGAAACCAGCGCTGACGGCGCGGTGACGATTGATCCGGTTTACTGCCTGGGCTTTTGTTCGGTCGCGCCGGCGGCCCTCGTCAATGGCGCTCCGCTGGGCCGCCTCGATGCCAAGCGCCTGATCGCAGCGGTAGAGGAGGGGACATGACGCGTATCTTCATCCCCAACGACTCGGCAGCGCTTGCTGTTGGCGCCGAGGCGGTTGCACGCGCGGTACTGCTTGAGGCAGCCCAGCGCAGTCTCGTCATTGACATTGTGCGCACCGGTTCGCGCGGTCTGCATTGGCTTGAGCCGCTGATCGAAGTGGAAACACCGGAAGGCCGCGTTGGCTACGGGCCGCTGGTGCCCGGCGATATCGACGCGACCCTGCTGCAAGGGGGCGCGCACGCGAAATGCATCGGCGTTGTCGACGACCACCCGTGGCTCAAGCGCCAAACGCGAGTGACGTTCGCGCGCTGCGGGATCGTCGATCCGTTGTCGCTCAAGGATTATGGCGGAATGCGCGGTCTCAGCCGGGCGCGCGAACTGGGACCGGCCGCAACGATTGCCGCCGTGACCGCGTCGGGCTTGCGCGGCCGTGGTGGTGCGGGGTTTCCCACCGGCATCAAGTGGAAGACGGCGGCGGACGCGAGCGCTGACCGCAAATACATCGTCTGCAACGCTGACGAAGGTGACAGCGGCACTTTTGCCGACCGCATGATCATGGAAGGCGATCCGTTCGCGCTCATCGAAGGGATGGCGATTGCGGGTTTTGCCGTGGGCGCACGCAAGGGCTTCGTCTATTCGCGCTCGGAATATCCGCATGCGAACGTTACCTTCGCCAAAGCGCTGAGCGTCGCGCGCGCCGCTCAACTGATCGACAAAGATTTCGACATCGAACTGCGCATTGGGGCGGGAGCCTATGTGTGCGGTGAGGAAACGGCACTGCTCGAAAGCCTTGAGGGCCGGCGCGGCCAGGTGCGAGCCAAGCCGCCACTGCCGGCACACGAAGGACTGTTCGGCAAACCCACGATCATCAACAACGTGCTGTCGCTGGCGACGGTGCCGTGGATCCTGGCGCATGGCGCCGAGGCCTACGCCGCCATCGGCTTTGGCAAATCCAGGGGCACGATGCCGGTGCAGCTTGCCGGTAACGTAAAGCACGCGGGCCTGTTCGAAGCGCCGTTCGGCATGACGCTCGGTCAACTGGTGGACGACATCGGCGGCGGCACGGCGAGTGGGCGGCCGGTGCGCGCGGTACAATGCGGCGGCCCGCTGGGTGCCTATTTCCCGCGCGCGCTGTTCGACACGGTTTATGACTACGAGGCGTTCGCGGCGCGCGACGGGCTGATCGGCCACGGCGGCATCGTGGTTTTCGACGACACAGTCGACATGGCCGCCCAAGCGCGCTTTGCAATGGAATTCTGCGCCATCGAAAGCTGCGGCAAGTGCACGCCCTGCCGCATCGGCTCGACGCGCGGGGTCGAGGTCATCGACCGGATTTTGAAAGGCGAAAAGCGCGAGATGAACCTGGCGCTGATCGAAGACCTCTGCCGCACCCTCAAACTCGGTTCGCTCTGCGCCCTCGGCGGCTTCACACCCTACCCGGTGATGAGCGCGCTCAGGCACTTTCCGGAAGATTTCGCGGGGCGTGGATAGCGCGGCGCTGCTCCTTCAAAACAGCGCCTTGCAAGTTGGTAACAAATTTGTCAACATACCGTCGATGAGAGATGCTAGGCAAATTTCATGGCTCAAAGCCGCGCGAAGGGATTTCGAAGGATTTCCCGGCGATGTGCAAAGCGACATGCTCGACGCGCTGACCTTGGCCGCCGAGGGGCAGCACTCTGGAAAAGCCAAACCGCTCAAAGGTGTTGACGGCGGCGTTTTCGAAATTGCTTTGCGGCATCGGGGCGACGCTTTTCGGGCCATCTATGCCGTCAAGATCGACGTGGACATTTGGGTAATCCACGCGTTCCAGAAGAAATCGAAAACGGGTGTCAAAACGCCAAAGATGGACGTCGGTCTCATACGCGAGAGGCTTAAACGATTGAAGGATGCTTTGACATGAAGGACGGCAAATTCGAACTGGTGCGAGGCAGTGGGAATGTTTACCGCGACTTTGGCCGCGCCAATGCAGGATTGGAACAAGCACGCGCGATTATCGCTGCAAAGATTATCCGCACACTCGACTCGCGAAAGCTTTCGACGCGCGATGCCGGGAAACTGACCGGCATTGCTCATTCCGAATTCTCTCGCATCCGAAATGCTCAGCTGCGCCGCTTCACGCTAGACCGCCTGATAGGAATTCTTGGTAAGCTCGACCGGGATGTCGAAATTGACTTGGTTTTCAAGCCGCGCCGCAACGCTGTTCGTGCAGCGGGGCGCGTTGCTTGACGAAGCGACATGTAGACAGCCGCAGAAAGAGTCTATGGCATCGAGCCCAACAAACACCCGTAGTGCACCCCGGCAATACAATTTTGTTCATGAATTCCACACATTGGTCCATGACAGCAGTTTAAGAAACGGGGTCATAGTGGATTTCCTTTTCCGGCCCACCCAAGCCTCGCGCCTTCCGGCATTCTAGCAGTCGAGTGTCGTCACAGCAGGTCCATCTGGCGCTTGTCCTTCTTTGCATTCCCGGCCTTGCGTCCCTTAGGCAGCGGCGTGGCGCGGCGCTCAGCGGCCCTGGCGATGCGGCGGCGGAAGCGCTCGTCTCCCATGGCCCAGCCGCCGATAGCAGCCGAGCCTTGCCATGGTAGCGCTGCTTGAGTGGGCATGTTTGAAGTGCGCAAGGCTAGACCATGGTGGAGAAGAAATCCACTCTGACCCCATATTCGTTACGGCACGCTTGCTGATCAGGTTCAAGGTTCAAGTTGGGCGGGTAGTTTGACTAGGAACTATTCTCTGGGTGCCAACAAAATGGAGTTCACCGCTTGGAGTGTGCTTTCCAGCGGTCAAACTCTTTGGGGAGTTTTTCAATGAGCTGTTCCGCCGAAATAGCGAACAAATCCCAAGTTACGTCATGGGAGTTATTCGCCCAGAAATTCTGAATTGTCCAGGAGGATTTCAATTGACGGACGATGTGGATCTGTCGACACGCTCCAAAATGATGTCACGCATTCGGTTTAAGAATACTGGACCGGAAATGATGTTGCGGTCGGCTCTATTTCGGCGGGGTGTCAGATATCGGCTACACTCTACACATCTCCCGGGTAAGCCAGACTTGGTATTTGCACGGTATCGAGCAGTCGTTTTCGTGCACGGCTGCTTTTGGCACCGGCACAAAAGCTGCAAGTTTGCGACTACACCGGTCACCCGGCGAGAATTTTGGCTGAAGAAATTTGAAGGCAACGCGACTCGCTCTGCGCCCTCGGCGGCTTCACGCCGTATCCGGTCATGAGCGCGTTGACGCATTTCCCGGAGGACTTTGTGGGGCGTGCCACCCAAAATTCGTCATAGCTGGGCCGTGAACCGGCCATGACAAATTTTTTCTGGACGAGAAGTTGCCGGCACTGGCTTGACTTTTCAACATTTGTTCTATAGTTGTTCTTATAACTCTGAGTGATTTTCTAAGACGACAATTGTTATGCTTCCAGCATCAATTATCGATTCAAAATCATGCGTCAGGCCGCCGCAGAATTTGTGTTTGGAAAATCAATTTGCGCGGGTTTGTTGGTTAGTGAGGGGGCTTATTGCAAGCTTTGCATGCAAAAACGG
>JAWXBO010000045.1:0-4470 GCA_034440175.1 Alphaproteobacteria bacterium | reverse complement strand
TCAGCAAGAAGGCCTTGACCGGCACGACGCGATCCACGCGATGGCAATGGTCATGATGGAATACCTCCCCGGCATTCTGACGGCGGACCCCACGAACACCGCCGGCATTGGCGATCCGGGCAAATCCTACTTTGAAGCACTCGAGAAGCTTACGGCAGACAGTTGGCGCCACTCCATGGACGACGAAGAGAATTGGCACACACACCGGCGCCATGGCGTATCTGTTTCATCTGGCGTGAAGGAGGACCGGCAAATGTCGAAATCGTCGACTACCATGACTAAGGCAGCGCTCTTGCCCAACCCAACGCCGGGCGACATTTTGCTCGAGGAATTCTTGAAACCGATGGAGCTCAGTCAAAGCGCATTGGCGCGCGCTGTGCGCGTGTCTCCGCGCCGCATCAACGAGATCGTGTTGGGCAAACGCGCCATAACGGCAGACACCGACCTTCGCTTGGCCCGCTATTTCGGAATGTCGGAAGGCTTCTTCCTCGGTCTGCAGGCGGACTACGACCTCATGCAGCGCCGGCGCGAGATCAGCACCGAACTCAAAACGATTGCCCCCCGCGCCGCATGAATTCCCAGATTACAGGTCGCAGTAGGGACGCGCATCACTGCGCGTCCCCTGCACAGAACCGTACTTGCGGCTTTCCCGCATACGGCTCCCACCTTGGATGTTCGACGGCGAAGCGTTGATTAGGCCAAGGGTGAAGGATGCGCGGTTTGGGCAGCCAGCTTTCGATCAGCCGGTTCATCCGCTCCCACGTCGTGCCGTCTTTCTGACTGCGCGCAGCGCAGGCTGCGCCGCCACAAATCGGCGACACGATAGCGGAACGTGACAAGGGTTTGGCTGTTCGCCGGCACGGCATGATAGTTGAAGAAGCCGGTTACGACTTGATTCAGCCACTGTCCCATTTCGAGGATGGATCGGGGAACGACATGACGATGGCAAGTCCCGGTCTTGCGTCGCTCAGCTCCAGCGTTCCACCGGTGCGCCGGACAACCGCCTCGACGAAGGACAGGCCCAGCCCCAGGCCCGCAGATTTTGGTCCGCGATAAAATCGCATTTTGACTTTTTCGCGTTCGCTTTCCGGGATTCCGGGTCCGTTGTCGGCGAAGCGCAACAACACATTGCCATTTTGAGTCTGGCTGGTGATGCGAACGCGCGTGCCGGGCGGGGTGTGGCTGATGACATTTTCGAGCAGGGTTGCGGCGGCAATGGAGATCAATTCGGGTTCCCCCAGAATTTGAGCAGGCAAGAGCTCGAGCTGGATCTCGCGCCCGGCATCGGCGAAAGCCGCAGAATAGGCATCGGCGATCGCCGCCACCCGTTGCGCGACGTTGACGATCTGGGTCGATGGCTTCTGCGTGGTTTCCACATGAGACAGGCGCAGGATCGCATCGTAACTCTTCGATACATAGTCCAGGCGCAAGGCGATGCGCGCCAGGGCCGCGCTCTTGGCCGGCTCTGCGGTTTCGGGGTCGTTGACGATCTCCAATTGTGAGACGATGTGCGAGAGCGGGGTGCGCAACTCGTGTGCGATGGCCTGCATTGCCGTCTGCAGTTCCTTGTTATGGCGCTCGATGGCGGCAAGCATCGCATTGACGTGGCGGCTGATGACGGCGATTGCGCCGCGTTGGCCATCTTCAATCAGCCGTGTGGAGAAGTCGCCGCCTTTCACGATGGCCAAGGAGCGCGTAACCGACTCCAGCGCGCGACCGGTGGCGCCAACGGTGTTGAATGTGATCAACAACATGGCAATGAGCGCGGTGCCGCCGATCCCCGCCACGATGCGGGCGACTTCGACGCCAGGAGCGGTTTCCGCCGTCAGATCTCCCGAGACCGAGACAACGCGTGCGCCGGGGAGTTGCCGTAACAACGCCAGGCGCGCGTGGGACCCTTGCGCATATTCGAACCAGCCGAGGCGGCCCGCGGCGTGCAAAGAACCATCGAAGAGGACGCGGCCATCGGCTGCGCGCAGGCCAAACCTCAGCAGCGTAGACTCGCGTTGGAGCTCGCGAATTTCGGCCGCGAGCGCCGCCATGCCGCCACGCGCATCGACGCGGACCAGGGCGCTGGAGACACTGATGATCCGTAGGCGAACGTCCTCGCGGCCGGATTTTTGTAACCACACTTCACCGGCGAGGCCTGCGAGGATCACCAGAATTGAAAAGGCAATGCCTGCGAACTGCCCGGCAAACTGTTCGTTGCGCGAGCGCGGGCCGTCCCCGAAATTGGGAATGCTAATCCGCGCGGAAAACATACCCTTGTCCTCGCGTCGTGCGGATCAGCCGCGATGCGCCATCGGCCTCGAGCTTTGTACGCAGCCGGGACATTTGTGATTCGACGATGTTGGTGCCGGGGTCGAAGTTGATGTCCCAAATCGCCTGCAGCAACATGGTGCGGGTGACGGTCTGGCCGGGGCGCATGGCGAGAAATTCAAGCACTTCGTATTCCTTGGTCAGCAAATCAAGCCGCTTGCCCGCGCGCGTGACCTGCCTGCTCACGCGGTCGATGATCAGATCGCCGGTGTTGACGTTGGCTGAGGCCTTGCCGGCGTTTTCACCGCGGCGTGCGAGCGCGTGAAGGCGCGCCAGCAATTCTTCAAAGGCAAACGGTTTGCAAAGATAGTCGTCGGCTCCCGCGAACAAGCCCTCTGTACGGCTGGCGATTTCACTGAGTGCCGTCAGCATCAAGACCGGGGTCATCAATCCGTCTTGCCGCAGGCGCCGGACAGCGGTCAAGCCATCGATGCCCGGCAACATCCGGTCGACGATCAGTGTGTCGAAATTTTGCTCGCGGGCGCGGGTGCACCCCGCTTCGGCATTGGCGCAGACGTCTACGCTATGGCCATGCTTGAGCAGGCGGTCTGACAGATAGCCCGCCGTTTCTGTGTCGTCTTCGATGATGAGTATTTTCATGACCTATGCGAGTCGTACCGTGCCATTTTGTGGAGATTGCAGCAAAATGACGCGAGTTCAAACAGCCAACATTGCATGAATCTAACACGAGGGTTTCAATTTTCCGAGGGTGCCGATTGTGATTGCCTGTGTCCGGGCTGTTTCGTACCAAATCGCACACAACTTGTTATGTACGGGGTAGGATATGCGGTCAAAAAACACCTGGATACTCGCTTGAGAGCCGTCCGCACAGTGGCAAGCCGGCGGCTCTTTGATGCCGCGGTCGTTGCGACCGCGAGCGAACTGTTCGTCGAGAACGGCTTCCACGCCACGTCGATGGAAGACATCGCCGATGCGCTCAGGGTCACAAAACCGACTGTTTACGAAGCCTACGCCAGCAAACAGGATTTGTTCGCAAAGGTTCTGGAGCAGGCCGCCAGTGAGTTGGATTTGACCTGGGTTGAGCAAGCGGAGCGGCACGAAATTTCGTTCGCTTCTTTCCTGGACCGGACGCCGACCGAGATCATGATGCTCATCGCCTCTCCCAACCGGTTCAGGTTGCTGCCGTTGCTGCTGCAGGAAAGCGCGCTTGTGCGACGCCTTCCAGACGAGTTTTCCAAGGCCGTGCAATCGCACCTTGGGGCGCGCTGGGATGCGTTGATTGCAGCAGCGATGGCGCGCGGTGAGTGCCGCCAAATGGACCCCGGACTGGTGCGCCGGATGCTCACCGCACCCTTGGCCATGCTGGCTTTCCAGCACGTCGCCCTAGGTGAAACCACGCCAAGCCCCGAGTCGACTGAAGCGTTTCTGGTGGAGACTTACGCCATGCTCAAAGCAACTTTGCTTCCCGACGCGGCGTGAGGGCCCAGTACTCAACATCATTAGTGAGTAATGCCGGAACACAGTAAAAAATGGATAACTCCTCCATGGTATCAAAGGGACGCTATCTGTAATTACCTTGAATCAATCGTGCCTCTTGCCCTTAACTTTGCAGTTACATATAGCGTCCCCTTAATTCCTAATTCCTCCCGTAATTCCTCCTGAGCTAGTCGCCTTTGATTGAGCGGGAGGGCCAGCCAATACGGACTAGGAGGCCGTCCGGACCGGCAATGCCGACTTCGTAGATGCCCCATTCACGGTGGCGAAGAATTCCGCCGGGACGGATGATCAAGTCGTCGACCCGCGCGGCGATGACCTCGACATGCGGAGTACGAATGAAGACACCGAAGGGGTTGTGCTCCGGCACGCGCCACAGGCCGTCCCCTGCTTGGGTCAGATGCACCTCGCAGCCCCAGCCCGTCATGATAGCGTACTGGGCATCGCCGCCCGTGCGGGCAAACCCCAGACGCTCCCAGAATGGGATAGCAGCGGGCAAGTCGTTGCAGGGCGCAATGACAAAAGCGCCGATGGTTGGAGGCTCGGGCATCTAGGTACTCCGTGTTTGCCGCGCCGGTTTCCGCGCCACCGCGCACGCTAGGACTTAAGGGGACGCTATATGTAACTACCTTGAATCAATCTTGCCTCATGCCCTTAACTTTGCAGTTACATATAGCGCCCCCTTACCCATAATTA
>JAWXBO010000044.1:0-42037 GCA_034440175.1 Alphaproteobacteria bacterium | reverse complement strand
GCGCGCGACGCGATGTTCGCACACACCAGCCATGACGCGGCGCCATGGCACGTGGTCAAGGCCGACAGCAAAAAACGCGCGCGGTTAAACGTCATCCGCCACTTGCTGGGTTGCTTCGACTACAAGGGCAAGGACGAAAAGCTGTTGAAGGCCGAGCCCACGATCATCTTCCGGTTCACCGAAAAGGCGTTGACGCAGGATTTGCTGGCGCATTAAGGCCCGGCTCTTGGCTGGCTCTCTCCACCACTCGCCGCCCTTTGTGCCGCGCGTTTTTTCTCGCGGGTGCGGGCCAGCATGTTGAGGGCTTCGACGGCCGCCGAAAAGGCCATGGCGACGTAGATGAATTCTTTGGGGACGTGGAAGCCGAAGCCGTCGGCGATGAGGGCGGTGCCGATCATCAGCAGGAAGGCCAGTGCCAGCATGACGATGGTGGGATTGGCCTGAATGAAGTTGGCGAGCGGAGTGGCTGCCAGCAGCATGATCAACACCGTGACGACGACGGCGATGATCATGATGGGAATGTGGTCGGTCATGCCGACGGCCGTGATGATGCTGTCAACCGAGAAGACCAGATCGAGCACCAGGATCTGGGCGATGGCGGCTGAGAAACCAATGGTGGCGGCGCGGCCGTCGAACATGTCGGGGCCGGGGTCGGGATCGACGTTGTGGTGGATTTCCTTCGTCGCCTTCCAGACCAGGAACAGGCCGCCGGCGATGAGGATCAGATCGCGCCACGAGAAGCCATGCCCCAAGGCCGTGAAGACTGGTTCGGTCAACTGAACGATGAAGGCGATGGTGCCGAGCAGCGCCAGGCGCATGATGAGCGCCAGGCTGATGCCGATGCGCCGGGCGCGCTCGCGTTCGGCCTCGGGCAATTTGTTAGTGAGGATGGAGATGAAGATCAGATTGTCGATGCCGAGCACGACTTCCATGGCGATGAGGGTCGCAAGCGCAACCCAGGCGGCCGGGTCGGCTGCCAATTGAAGAAGATAATCCATGCGAAGTCCTCTCGCGGTGCCGGTTCACACGGCCCGATGAACTACGGCAAGCGGGCAGGCACTTGCAAGGGTGCGTGGCGCCTCGAGCCCGTTGCACAACACCGCCACCGCGCCACTTCCCCCCATCGCCTGCAGCGCCTGACGGCGCGCAGCCACTTCCCCCGCAAGCGGGGGCAGACACCAGATTTTCTGTCTTCCCCCGCTTGCGGGGGCAAGTGGCTGCGCAGCGAAGCTGCTGCAGGCGATGGGGGGACGTGGCGCGGTGGCGGCGTTGAAGTTGTGGATTTTCTGAAATTCGGTGCGCGGCCCGCTTGACAAGGCGTGGCCCTTTCAATTTTTTGCGATGCAACAAATTGCAGAGAGGTTCCCATGAAATTCGCGACACTTATTCTTGTAACAGGCGCGCTTTGCCTGACAACTCTGGCGCAGGCGCGTGAGCGTTGGCAGGGCGCGGGCTGGTATCAGGTTTTGGAGAAGACGGCGCCCGGGCGGGACAGTGCTATCGCTATCTACTCGCAGCAACCTTTCGTTACGCGGGAGGCGTGCCTGAGAACCCTGCCGTTCGACTTCAGCCATTCCGGCCCGGATGAGCACGCGCTGGAATCGGTGTTTGATTTTTCCTGCTTTGAACTTGCCGCAAAACCCCATTGGGATCGTTCGCGCTGAAGTTCAGCGCAAATGGCCCGCAGCGCGCAGGATAAAGCTTAGCACCTACGCGACGGCTATATAAAGGCCCCCATCCCCTGCAGCAACGAAGTGCTGCGCAGGGACTTCCCCCGCACGCGGAGGAAGAGACCAACATTGTTTGTTTCTTCCCCCGCTTGCGGGGGCAAGTGGCTGCGCAGCGAAGCTGCTGCAGACGATGGGGGGACGTGGCGCGGTGGCGCTCACTAATGAAAGTTGGTAGTTTGCCTCTTCCCGGGCCGTGATGGCCTTGTCTGATGAGCAGGAGGCTCTATGGCGCCGAAGTGGAGTGCACGTCCGAAGACTGACCGGTGGGCGATCATTGGGGCATTCATCGGCATGGCGATTGCTGCCGTTGTCGCCTTCAATTTCGCGTTCGAGTCCAGCACCATCGTGCGCTATCTGATCATGGCAGCCGGATTGCTCGCGGGTTTGGGCGGCGGCTACGGGGCTGCGGTGCTCACATCGCGGAAGTGAGTTTTCTTTGAATTTCGGCCATTTTTGACGAAGATTGTTGTCCAGTGGAACTTTTTGGTGTCTCGCGAGTTAAGTCTCCGCTGATCGTCATGAATTGGGTGCGGTAAGCATAACTACATTGAGCTCCCGCCGTTGCCGGGGCCAACATGCAAACCGCGGGCGATCAATGACAAACACACCGAACGAAAGCGTGTCTACACTCTCAAAAACCCGAACCGGTATCGAAGGGCTCGATCAAATTACGGGTGGTGGGCTGCCGACCGGCCGGCCGACACTCGTGTCCGGAAGTGCTGGATGTGGCAAGACAATGCTTGCCATGGAATTCCTTGTGCGCGGGGCAACCCAGTTTGGCGAGCCGGGCGTCTTTATGATGTTCGAGGAAAGTGCGGCTGAACTTACGGCCAACGTCCGCTCGATGGGCTTCGATCTGGATGCACTGGTGGCTCAAAAACTGATTGCGCTCGACTACGTGCATGTCGAGCGGAGCGAGTTCGAAGAGACGGGCGAATACGATCTTGAGGGGCTGTTCATCCGGCTGGGACACGCCATAGATTCCATCGGGGCCAAACGCGTAGTCCTGGACACGGTCGAGGCGCTCTTTGCCGGTTTGCCCAATGAAGCCGTGCTCCGGGCGGAGCTTCGCCGCCTTTTCCGCTGGCTGAAGGACCGGGGGATCACCGCGATCATCACCGGGGAGAAGGGCGCAGGGAATGCGATCACGCGCCACGGCCTGGAGGAGTACGTAGCCGACTGCGTCATCGTCCTTGATCAGCGCATTCAGGAGCAGATTTCGACGCGCCGGCTTCGCGTGCTCAAATATCGCGGCACGCCCCACGGCATGAACGAATACCCCTTCCTTATAGGCGCGCACGGATTTTCCGTACTCCCGATCACCTCGCTGCAGCTCGATCATGAGGTCTCCATGCAGCGCGTATTCACGGGTATCGGGCGTCTGGACGAAATGCTGGGTGGCCAAGGCTATTATCAGGGCAGCAGCGTGCTCGTTTCCGGTTCTCCCGGCACAGGCAAGAGCAGCATCGCAGCGAAGTTCGTCGAAACGGCCTGTCAACGCGGAGAGCGGGCGTTGTTCTTTGCCTACGAGGAGTCGAACGCGCAGATCGTGCGAAACATGCGCTCGATCGGTATCGATCTTGAGCGATGGATGAAAAAAGGGTTGCTGCAAATTCATTCGTCCCGCCCAACGCTGCAGGGGCCCGAGCAACATCTGGTAACGATGCACGACGCGGTTCGCACTTTCCGCCCGACCGTGGTCGCCATAGATCCGATCACCAATCTCTTCATGGCGAACCATGACGCCGAGGTGAAGCCCACTCTCATGCGGCTCATCGACTTTTTGAAGAAGGAGCAAATCACGGCGCTCTTCACCATCCTGACGACCGGTGGAGACGGGACATCCTCACCCGAGGATTCACAGGTCCATGTGTCCTCACTCATGGATACGTGGATATTGCTTCGCAATATCGAGTTCAACGGCGAGCGCAACCGCACAGTCTTCGTGCGGAAATCACGGGGCATGGCGCACTCAAATCAAGTGCGCGAGTTCATTCTGGGCGACAACGGAATCGACCTGGTGGATGTGTACCTGGGTGGCGACCGGGTGCTGACGGGCAGCGCACGCGTCTCACAGGAATCGCAGGAGCTGGCCGTCGCCATTTTGCGCGGGCAAGATCACCAGCGCAAATTGCGGCAGCTGGCCAGCAAACGAACGGCGATCGAAGCGCAGATTGCCGCCCTGCAAGCCGAGGTGGAGGTCGAGACCGAGGAGGTGCAATTCGTAATTGCGCAGGAGTCTTTGCAGGAAAGGGCGTCACACCTAACTACCGATGCGATGGCCCAACAGCGCCGTGATTCGAACAGAGCCAACGGCGAGACGAGGAAAAAGGGATGACCGCCCTCGCCTCAATAGAGGCCGGTCGAGAAGCGGCCGCCGCTCCCAGATTCCAACTCCGTCTCTACGTTGCCGGGCAGACCGCGAAATCGCTGACGGCCATCGCCAATCTGCAACGCATCTGCGAGACTCACCTCGTCGGCCAGTATGTCATCGAGGTCATCGACCTGACGAAAACCCCGCAGCTCGCCGCAGGTGATCAAATTCTCGCCGTGCCGACACTCGTGCGCCGCCTGCCTGAGCCGATCAAAAAAATCATCGGCGACCTTTCCAACGAAAGCCACGTGCTGGTCGGCCTTGATGTGCAACCGGTTGGAGGTGATGCTCGGTGAAAAAGAATGCACCCCCTTCAACCGGCGCCAAAAAGTTGGAAGCCGCCGTCACGGCACACGCGGCCACCGTTTACATCCTGCGGCTCTATATCACGGGCTTGCCGCGGTCCGCTCGCGCAGTATCGAACCTCCGCAAGATTTGCGAGGAGCATCTGAAAGGACGCTACGAACTTGAGGTCGTGGACATCTCCCAGTATCCGATGTTGGCGAAAAGCGAGCAGATTCTTGCCGTGCCGACCCTCATCAAGAAGTTACCGCTACCCGTTCGCCGGTTTGTCGGCGACATGTCGCAGTCCGAACGCTTCTTTCTCGGGCTCGATCTGCATGAGGTGACGGAGAAGGCACAGGTTGCGAGTGTTGCCGCCCCTCATGCTGAATAGATCATTATCCAGTCCGGAACTTCTCGCAGAAAACGCCGATTTGCAAAGGCGGCTCGGCGATGCGGAGGAAACGCTTCGCGCGATTCGCAATGGTGAGGTGGATGCGCTCGTGATCGAGACCGTCGCCGGCCCGCAGGTCTACACGCTTCAAGGCGAGGACGCCGCAGCGAACCGCATGCGGGGTGAAATGTTGGCGCAGGTCAGCGATGCCGTCATTGCCGTCGATAGCGAAATGCGTATCACTTTTCTCAATGCTGCCGCCGAGCGCCTGTATGACTTTGCTGCGTCCCGATGCCTGGGACAGGAACTGTCCAAGGTCTATGAATCACGATGGCGACATCCCGATGACGAGGCTGCTTTCAAAACCGCCCTGCGCGAGTGCGGAGAATGGCGCGGGGAAAACGTACAAGTCAGGCACGACGGACGCGAGTTGAATGTCGAGTCGGGAATTACAGTACTGCGAAACCTCGCTGGCGAGCCGGGCGGTCTGCTCGCCGTCAACCGCGATATAACAGAGCGTAAAGTTCAAGATGATAAAATACTGGTTTCCGAAGTACGTTACCGTCGCCTCTTTGAAGCCGCGCACGATGGTGTTCTCATCATTGACCCCGACACTCGAAAAATAGTCGAAGCCAACCCATTCATGACATTGCTGCTGGGTTATCCACATGACCAGTTGGTCGGAAAGGAACTTTATCAGATCGGCTTGCTCAGGGATCAGGCAGCGAGTCAGGAAATGATCCAGACTCTGAAGCGAACGAGCCGAATGCGCTACGATGACCTGCCGCTTGAAAGCCAGACCGGGCAACATCGAGAAGTTGAAGTCGTGGCCAATCTATATAGTGAGGGCGGCCTCCCCGTGATCCAATGCAACATCCGCGAAATTACCGAACGCAAGCGAGCGGAAGAGCACGTCAAGATGCTCATCGCCGAAGTCAACCATCGCGCCAAAAACCTACTCGCCGTGGTGCAAGCGGTTGCCCAGCAAAGTGCGAAGCACGGCAATACGGAGACTGCTGCGGCGCGCTTGATAGAGCGCATCGGTGCGCTCGCTGCCGGCCAGGATCTGCTGGTTAAAAGTCACTGGCATGGTGTTGAGGTATCGGAACTCATTGAGGCCCAGCTTGCCCATTTCAAGGATCTGTTCGGCACGCGCGTGCTGTTCGCCGGTCCTAAGGCTCAATTGAGGGCTGACGCCGCCCAGGGAATCGGTATGGCGCTGCATGAACTTGCCACCAACGCCGCTAAGTACGGGGCGTTATCAAACGATGAGGGGCGGGTACGCATCAGCTGGCAGGTCTCAGCGGACATGGAACCGGAATTTTCGATGTCCTGGCAGGAGGACGGCGGCCCAAAGGTTGCCGCGCCCGTACGGATGGGTTTCGGCCAGATCGTGATCGGACGATTAGCGGAGGCGGCGGTTCAGGGCGTTGCCGAGATCAATTATGCACCAGAAGGGTTTTCCTGGACATTGAGCGCTCCGATGAAGGCTGCATTGAGGTGACACCGGCGGCACGAAACGGCCGGAATAATGCGCACATTCTCGTTGTCGAGGACGAGGCAATGCTCGCCTTCGCACTCGAAGAGAGTCTGATCGATGCCGGATTCGAAATAGCCGGTGTGGCGGGAAGACTTGAGACGGCGCTGGCAATGATCGAAGGTAGCGTCTTCGATGCGGCGGTGCTCGATGCCAATCTGGCGGGCGTCAGCGCCGGCCCCGCTGCGACGGCGCTGAAGGCGCGCGGACTGCCGTTTATCATCGTATCAGGCTATTTTCTCGAACAACTACCGAGTGCTTTTTCGGGTGCGCTTTGCCTTCAAAAGCCGTGTCCACCGGAACGTATAGTTCAAGCCTTGCGCCACCTCCTGCCGGCTTAGCGAGTGCAGAAAGGGTGCTGTGCGAATATAAGGTGGTGCGACGAGTTGTTCTCTTTTAATTCATGGCGCTTTCTGTTCGTCCTGTTGTTTGGTAGCTGTTTGGGCCGGATTCTTCAGTAAAACAGGACAGTCACCAAGGCGAAACAGGGCAAGAGCAGGCAAATGGACCACCCCATGTAGCCAAAGAAGCTCGGCATCTTGACGCCGGCTTCTTCGGCGATGGCCTTGACCATGAAATTCGGGGCGTTGCCGATATAGGTGTTGGCGCCCATGAAAACGGCGCCGGCCGAAATGGCTGTGAGGGTTGTGGCCAAGGGACCCATCAGGGCTTGCGGGTCGCCACCGGCGGCATTGAAGAACACCAGATAGGTCGGCGCGTTGTCGAGGAAGCTCGACAGGACGCCGGTTGCCCAGAAATACATGGCATTGTTGGGTTGGCCGTCGGCGTTGGTGAGGAGGGACAGGATGGGCGCAAAGGCGCCGTGCTCGCCCGCCTTCAGCATGGCGATAACGGGGACTATGGTGACGAAGATGGCGGCGAAGAGCTTGGCGACTTCGGCGATCGGCCCCCAGGTGAAGGCGTTGCCTTCGCGGTAGGCCATCGGGGTCAGGAGCAGAGACAGGCTTGCGAGGCCGAGCAGGGCGATGACACGGACGATGTTGGGATAATCGACGTGGACGCCCTGGACGTCGATGTATGCGTCGGTCTTCCAAAGGGCGGATGCGAGGATGACGGCGATGACGGCGCCGAGGAGCAAGACATTCAGCCAGCCGCGCAATTTGATTGGCGGGTGCGTTTGGGGCGTCGGATCAGGTGTCACGCGCTTGTCGCGCGCGTAAACAAAGCTATCGATTGCAAAGAAGACTGCGAGCAAGATTGCGGCAAGCAGTGCCGTCTGGGCAAAGAGGTGCGATGCCGGCCAGAAGAAGTCTACGCCTTTCAGGAAGCCGATATAGAGCGGCGGGTCTCCGAGGGGCGACAGCGAGCCGCCGATGTTGGAGACCAGGAAGATGAAGAAGATGACGACGTGGACGTTGTAGCTGCGGTCGTCGTTGGCGCGGATCAACGGACGGATGAGCAGAACCGAGGCGCCGGTCGTGCCGGTGATGCTGGCTATCAGAGTGCCGCCGGCGAGGAGGCCGGTGTTCGTCCACGGCGTGCCTTTGATGTGGCCGTCGAGGAAAACGCCGCCCGAGATCGTGTAGAGCGCAAACAGCAAAACGATGAAGGGCACATAGTCGAGCAGCATGACGTGCAGGAATTCGTAGGCGGCAATCGACTGGCCATAAACGGCTGCAAAGGGGACGAGGAAGGCCAGAGCCCAGACGGCTGCGATCTTGCCGTAATGGTGGTGCCACAAATGCGGAGCGGCCAAGGGCAGGACGGCAATTGAGAGCAACAGGCCCATTAAGGGAACGGCCCAGATGGGGCCAAGGCTACTTCCGTCCATGGGCAATCCAATCGTTAGGTTCTGTTTACGACTCTTAGCTGATGCTGGGGGCAGGTAGCAAACAAGGGAAATGCGAGCGTGAGGGGTCTGACCATTTTCATGCTGATATTGTGTGGCAATGCCTGGGCAGCTGAAGAGCGGCCGCCGCTTGCCGGGGTGCAAAACTGGCTGTTGTTGCTCAATAACGATTTGGAGGCGCCTGTCGCGGCACAGATCGCGGGATCCGCTCATGATTTGGTGGTGGTCGATCATGTGTCTTCGCAGCCGGGCTTTTCTGCCGACAGAAGTTTCACTATCGTGCAGCAGTTGAGGGCGCGTCCCGGTGGTGGGCGGCGGCTGGTTATAGCCTATCTAAATGTTGGCCAGGCCGAGAGTTACCGCACCTATTGGAAGAAAGGCTGGCGGATCGGCAAGCCGTCGTGGATTTTGGGGGCTGACCCCGATGGCTGGCAGGATAATTATCCCGTCGCGTACTGGTCGAAGGAGTGGAAGGCGATGATTGCCGGCGACGGGGGCTTGCTTTCCTCGATTCAGAATGCGGGGTTTGACGGCGTTTATCTGGATTGGATCGGTGGTTTTGAAGACAGCAATGTCCTTGCCAAAGCCAAGCGCGAGGGTGTCGATGCCCGCGCAGAAATGGTGGCTTGGGTGGGCGAGGTTTCCCGCGCCGCCAAAGCCCGCGATCCGGGATTTCTGATCATTGCCCAAAATGCGGCGCCGCTGTTGTCCGATGCCAGCTATGTGGAAGCCATAGACGCGGTTGCGCACGAGGATATCTGGTTCACGGGTGCCGATAGTGGTCCGCAAGGCGACTGCCCGGTGCCGCGCACGCAAGGAGAGGTTGGATCGTCTGCATTTCTCGCGAGCTTGAACGGTCCGTGCCGCAAGGCTTATGGGCGCGATGCAGCGAATGCCATGCACTTTGCCGGAGAGGCGGTGATTGTGCCGATGCTTCAAGGTGCGCAGGCTAAGGGCAAAACGGTTTTTACCGTTGACTACGCGATGGAGCCTCAAAACGTGTCGGCAATTGTATCGACCAGTAGGGCTTTGGGATTTGTGCCCTTTGCGGGCGCCAGATTGCTCAAGGAATACGTCGAGCCGAACTGACCGGCTTCACGCGGCTTGCGTCTTGCCCTTGGTCTGCGGCGGGCGCCGGCCTTGTGAAATCGGTTTGAGGTGGATGCGCTCTTCTTCGTTCAGTGAGGGGCGGTTGGTGGCAATCAACCGTTCTGCAAGATTGCGGCGCGTGCTGGCGTCCGCGTCCAGTTGCATGATGTGAATGTCTGTCGCCCCGGATAAAAGCGCATCGGCCGCAATCTCATTGAACGAGAGGCGCGTGCATAGATTTGCACTTTCGCCGATGTAGAGGGCGCGCCAATCCTTGTTCAGCCGGCGGGCGTAAATGAAGATGCCCGCTTTGCGGGGCGCCGTCTCCCCGATGCCCATAATGTTGAAGCGGAGCAGTTGCGGCCCATCCATGCCGACCAAACTCAGGGGCCACGCGTGGGAATTTACCATTTCAGGTTGCTGTTCGAAGCCACCACGCGTTGCAGCAGACAAAAATTTGTGGAGGAAAGGTATCGGCATTGATTTACCACCATTTCCGGCCCGCTCCCTGTGCCGGCCTGATGCTGTTTTGTTTGAACCCACAGTCGAATCAGCCTCGACAGCATAACCAAACGAAATTCATTCGTCAGGGGATTTACGTTGTCCTACTGCATCTAGTGGATGTGCCGAATCGGATACATAGAAATATCAAAATATCAATCGCCTGCAAATTGCAAAAGGAATTCGCTTATGTGATGCTCTGCCACAACAAATGGGGGGTCTCCGAAAAGCCAACAATAGTGGCGCGGGGACCGGGGCTTTGTTTCCCGGGTGGGTTGTTTTCATGCGTGATGTGCTCGCTGTTGCTGGCGTAATCGTCTTGGCTTTGTGCTTGGGCGTTGCTTCAGCGTATCTAAGTGTAGATCTTACACCGCCAGGTCTCGAGCTTATTCGACCCCTGAAGCCTGCCGTCGCTGCTCGCATTGAGCGCGAAAACAAACAAAGTACACTTCAAGCTGAGGCAAGCGCCTGCAAATATTGCACCGCTGTGGCTGAGCTCGCCCAAACATTTGCGCGTTATGCCAAGAGTGCCCGTCAGCAGGCCACGGCGCTGCAGACCACAATCGGACTGGATAAGCGGGAACTCACTCGCGAAGTGGAACTGCGAACGGCGGAAAAGTCTGCTGACAGCGCTGAGTCTGCGGCTGCAGCGCTCACAAGTTGGGCAAGCCGTTGTAAGGCGGAAGATTTCTGCCGGGCTCCCGTCAAGCGGGTTTCCGGGTCTGCGTGCGCAAGCGGTGCAAGCGATTCAGTCACGTCGGCTCTTTTGCTTGCAAGTGCGATTCGAAAGTCAGCGAAGGTTTGTGCGGACTCTGCATGCCCTTCCGTTGATTGTAACGCAACCGCCGGGCTGAAGGCAGATGTTTTATTGGTTGAGCGGTCTTTGGCTGGTGCGGGAGGCAGGTTCAGTCCTTCAGCGGCAGCACCGTCGGCGGCACGACTGGCAGTGGGAGCATCTTCGTTTCAAGCTGAATTGAAGCGCGTGCGTGAGGAGGCTATTTATGTCACCAAGATGCTTCCGCTCATGCTGGGCAACGCTTCCAACGGGCACTTGCCAAAGCTGGCGTCTGAAATGGTGGAAGAGCGGGCGGTTTCGGCGGCTCAGTTGGCTGCAGACATGGAACATTCCGCGGCAGTTGCCGACGGCAAGAACGATCCACGTTACGAGGCGGCGTGGAGGCTCAAGGCTTTCGCCGCCAATCTGGCGATTCTAGGGCATGAAACGCGGCCTCAGGACGGCACTCCGATTGATTGGCAGAAGGCCGGTGATGCGCTGGGGGCTGCACTGTTCGATCTCGCCCGGCTGCAGGCCATTTTGGACCGGGTGAGTGACATTACACCAGGCGCAGAAGGGTGCGTGGCATCGGCGCCCGCAGCAGCACAGCAGTTGCGTGAAGCTGTAGCGATGCTCGACCTGTGCCGGATGAGATCAGCCTGTTCCAGCCGGAGTGGGTTCACGCTGGGAACTCAGGAGCGCGCCGAAAATGCAGCCGGTGTCATTGCCCGTGCGCAAACGAAAGCTGAGCAGTTGATTGTCCAGGAAATTGGTTCAGCGGAAATGGTTGCTGTGCCAGTCAGTGACCGGGTGTTGCGCCCCATAGACGTTTTGCGTTCGCAGCAGGGCGTTTGCATCCGCGCGATGGAATTGCGTGAAGCGTCAAAAGCAGCCCCTGGTGCCGCGTTGTCGGTTGTGCAAGCGGCAGCACCTTCACTTCAGCCCGCAGTTGGGGCTGTTGCGCCTCAGGATATTGTATCTGGTGCTGTTGATGCAGCTGTCAATGGCGCGGCTACAACTCGCGACTCTGAGATGGTGGTCGAAACCTCCGCGCCGGGAACTCGTGCTGCGTCGTCAGGTGGTTCGGAAGTCATTCCTGCAGCGGCGCCCGCTGCGTCTGCGCCTCCGGGGCCTCCGGCATTTACGGGGAATTTGTTGACCCAATCTGGGCCAGCGTTTGTCGCTGGCGAAGGTGGGCCGGTTGAGGCCGGGCCGCCTGCGTCACCGCCAGTGAAGCAGCCCTGAGTGCTCAATCTTTCTTGAGCGCGCGGCACGCGTCCGCCTGAATGCGTTCCACCATTGCGAACAATCCGTTAGATCGCTGCTGACTGAGGTGGGTGTCCAGGCCTAGACCGCCCAATAAAGCCCGGGCATCAGTCGCCAGAATGTCGTGCGCGGTTTTTCCCGAATAGAGCAGAAGCAAAAGAGCTATCAATCCGCGCACGATGATGGCGTCGCTGTCTCCGCTGAAAAACAGTGCGTCAGCATTCTTGCCGGATTGTTGGGAGTGCGAAAACAACCAGACTTGGCTTGCACAACCGCGAACCTTAAATTCGTTGGTGCGATACTTACTGGAAAATTCCGGCATTTTGCGCCCCAGCTCTATGATGTAGCGGTAGCGCTCTTCCCAATCATCGATGACGGAAAAATCGTCGATGATTTTTTGAAATGACAAGACCTTAGTGCTCCAGCTTTGATGGCTGCCTTGCGGCAATACCAAAATCAAATATGCCCCGCCAAGCGTAGCAAGTAGGTGTGCCGCCCTTCGAGGACCATTTCCCGGTGTTGATTGTGCACCGTCGCTTGCATGGTCACGACACCTGTCGTGCGCTGGGGTTTCAGTTCCAAAACCGTCAACGCAGGATACAATGTGTCGTCAGCATACACGGCCTTCAGGAATTTCGCTTGAACTTCGACAAAGCCAAGCAGCGAATCTCCAATCATATGCGGAAACAACCCTGCGCCTGCCGCCGTGAAGCTCAATACCTGAAGGCCATGCGCAAGCGGCGATTTCAATCCACGTGCCTGGCAATAGTGCTGGTCATAGTGGATCGGATGATTGTCGCACGACACTGTCTGGAATGCAGAAAAATTGGCGTTGGTCAGGGTTCGCGACGGCAATGCAAATTGTTCGCCAATTTTGAGATCTTCAAAGCGGCGCTGCGGCACAACCCGATGGCGCGCCGGATCGAAATTCAACGCTCGCTCTCCACGAACTTTTTGAGGGCTTGAGCGTCAAGCCGGTAGTGCAGGAGGTCATCCTGGTGCACAAACCCAATCCGGTCGAGTGAGACGCGCGACGGATTTGCATGCACCATATTCAACTGCAGGCCGGCACATCCCCGTTGATGCGCAATGTGCGCCACCTCATGGGCAAGTCTGAATCCCACGCCGGTTCCGCGAACGGCTTCATCGACAAAGAGGTCGGTGATCTGAAGGACGGATGCTGTTTCCCAACTTGAGTAGTACGCTTGGAACATGGCAAGCCCGACAGGCACCCCATGGCGTTCTGCAATCAAGGCCTCGAATTTCGGCGCAGGCCCAAATCCGTCGCGCCTTAAATCTTCCGCCGAAGCATGGACGCGATCGGCGACTCCTTGATACTTGGCCAGTGCGCCAATCATCCGCAAAATTGAAACGGCATCGTCGGCCACCGCCCTGCGGATGGTGATTGAGTGGGTTGCGGTTGACGTGAATGTATTCGCGGCAATTGCCGGCATGATTTTCTCGCTCCACACGCCAAGGTGTTCGGTGATTTGGTTTCGATCAAAGGCGGCGGAGAATAGGCACGAGTGATCACGCTGTCACGCAACGTTTGTTGAGCTAGTCTGGCTCGACGGTGGCAAGCTTTTCAGCGGGCGCGATAGCTTCAACATCGCTGCTGCCTTCAAGTTCCTGGCGTGTCATTGCCATTCGTGTCACGGTCGTCCATGTCGTCTGCCAGAGTTCAGTGCTTGCCTTGCACAACTCTGGGTTAGGATCGCAGGCGTTCAACGCATTGGTGGCAAGTGACCACGCTGCGTATGCGGCATTGTGAAGTTCCAGTTCCACATCAATTTCATTAAAATCAGCAGTATCACGTCCGCCCACTCGCTGCTGAGGCGGCAGAATAACGACTGCCAGAGTCAGCCAGAAAATCGTTCGGAAAATGAAGCTCATTGAGTTCTCCTCACGTTGCGGGGAGTTTGAGCGCTGGCCGTTCCAAAGTGATCAAAATCATTCGAAAAATTGAAGCAATCCCAGTTTTCTGCGTCCCTAAATGCAATTTAGGACAAACAGAGCGCTAGCCAATCGAATGGTGATTTAGTTCAACTCCGGTTCGCATTAGAAAAAATATTGAGCTTCAATTTTTGAAAATTTTAGGCGATTTGGATCAGTCAATTTTTGCCGAATTTGCATGTGCAAATCTTGCTGGCGACGCTTGGCGTTTAGAATTCGTTAACCTTTGCTGCTCAGCCTCACGTTAACGAATGGGGAACGAGTCGGATGTCGCAAGTTAGAGCGTTTGGCGTGCGCAAATCTGTTGCTGATTTTCTGCTGGACGCCTTCGACGGGGTTCTGGGATCGGAAACAAATTCTGATCGCCAACGCCGGAAATCATTCATATCTGCCAATATGTTAGCCGGAATTATCGGTGTGGCGCTATGGTTGATGCATTGGCTCCTACTGGGCCCAGTGGATTTTGTGACGGGCGTGTTTCTGGTCTTTTTTTGGGTGCCATTGTTCTTAGGCGTCTGGGTTCAAAATGGAGGAGCGCTCGAGACCGGTGAGACCGGCTCTGCGCTTTGCCTGGGCGGTTTCATTATTTTTACGGCTGCGTTCACCGGCGGGGTGACGTCGCCGGCTCTGCCCTGGCTTTTGATCGTTCCGCTGGAAGCCGCAATTTCGGGACGCCGGGGTCCTGTTGCCGCCGCAGCAAGCGTTTCAGGCTTTGGATTTATCGTGTGTGCCGTTTTGGAGCTCATGGGCTGGATGCCCATGTCGCGTGTAGAGCCTGGCATTGCAAGTTTCGTTTATGGGGCGTCGCTATTCGCCGCGATGATTGTAGGCACATTGACGTTGCGAACAGTTCAGCGCCGTCATGAACTGCAGTTGGAGGACGCCCACGGGATGGCGCAGCTTCATCGCTCGCTCACTGACAACTCTGCCGATTTAATTTCGCGGCACTTGGCGGGCGGTACGGTCGTCTATGCGTCTCCTGCTGTCGAAGAGTTGCTCGGAGTTCAGGCTCAAGAGTTCGAAGGTTTGAGCCCGGCGATGTTCGTGCACATCCAGGATCTTAAAAAAGTAGAAGGCGCCTTCGCGCGGACGTTGATTGCCGGTCCAAAAATTGTGGAATTCAGACTGCGTCGCCGGGACGGTTCCTATGTACCAGTTGAAATGAAGACGCAGAGTGTCGACGGTGAAATTGTGGCCGTGACGCGTGAGGTTTCCATGCGCAATGACCGCGTCGAGGAATTGACGGTTGCGCGCGATCAGGCCGAGGAAACCTCGCAAGCCCGTTTGCGGTTTTTGGCTTCTGTCACACATGAGTTGCGAACGCCCCTCAATGCTATCATTGGCTTTGCCGATATGATGCGCAATGAAGTGTTCGGCCCCGTGGGCCATTCAAAATATAGCGAGTACGCCGATCACATTCGTGATTCAGGATTGCACCTCGTCGATCTGGTTTCCGATTTGCTCGACATGTCGAAAATCGAAGCAGGCAAGTTCACGATTGAACGCAAGCGTGTCGAGCTCGCGCCTTTGTTTGACGAGTGCGTTGCCATGGTTTCGGGCTCTGCCGTGACGGCAGGTGTCTTCATCGAGTGTGAGGTTTCTGCAAATCTCTGTCTGCTTGCTGATCGCAGGGCGCTGAAGCAAAGCCTGGTCAACCTGTTGTCAAATTCAATCAAATTCACCTTGTCCGAAGGCCGCGTGAAGCTTTCAGCCATTGAAACCGGCAGTGATGTGATTATCAAAATCGCAGACACCGGGGTCGGGATCCCGGCGGCAGACATTAACCGGATTGGCAAACCGTTCGAGCAAGTGGAAGGCGGCATGAAGGCCCTTCATAAGGGAACGGGACTGGGGCTGTCGCTCGTCAAAGCCCTTACCGAGCTTCATGGCGGAGACATGCACATCGAAAGCGCGTTGGGCGATGGAACCACAGTGACGTTGCGGCTGCCGCAATTGACGGTCGACGATGTATCAAAGCCTGACGACACTCTGGTGTTTCCCGAGAAGTTTCGTTCACGCGGTTAGTGCTCGCCGGTTGGGGGTTCAGCAGTTAGCTTTTCAAACTCTCTATTTCGACGGCGATGGAGCCTGGCGCGCGGGTGCAGCGTGCAAGAAGCCCTTCGATTTTGCGCTATGGCGTTGGTCAATGGCGGATTACGCGGCCAAGTGGTCTCAGTCCACAGGCTGCGGGCCGCAGGTTCTGTCCTAAGCCGGGGAACTGGCAGGTGGAGAAGTTTCCAACGGCATCCAAAGGGATAAAGTGGCTGGAAAGCGCGGCGCGGCCTTGTATAAGCCTTGGCGCGGCTGGAGATTTTGATTCATGAACACTGCTTTTGTTACATCGCGGACTGAGACCGGGCCATTGCTCGACGGCGCGACCGGCAAGTGGGAAGTCGTTATTGGCATGGAAGTGCACGCCCAGGTCCTGTCGCAGGCGAAGCTGTTCTCGGGTGCGTCGGCCGAGTACGGCGCCGAGCCGAATGCGCATGTCAGCTTCGTCGACGCGGCGATGCCCGGGATGCTGCCTGTCATCAATCGCTATTGCGTCGAGCAGGCGGTGCGCACGGGGCTTGGGCTCAAGGCCAAGATCAACAAGAGGTCGACGTTCGACCGGAAGAATTATTTTTATCCCGATCTGCCGGCGGGCTATCAGATCTCTCAGTATAAGCAGCCGATCGTCGGCGAAGGTGTGGTCGTCGTCGATATGCCGGGCGGAAAGTCGTTCACGGTGGAGATTGAGCGGCTGCATCTGGAACAGGACGCGGGCAAGTCGCTGCATGATCAGCATCCCGATCAGTCGTTCGTCGATTTAAACCGTTCGGGTGTGGCGCTGATGGAGATCGTGTCGCGGCCGGATTTGCGTTCATCGGAAGAGGCTGCGGCCTATCTGAAAAAGTTGCGGGCGATATTGCGTTATCTGGGCACGTGCGACGGCAATATGGACGAAGGCTCGATGCGCGCCGATGTGAATGTTTCGGTGCGCAAGCCTGGGGACAAGCTGGGCACACGCTGTGAAATCAAGAATGTGAACTCCATGCGCTTTGTTGCGGCGGCAGTGGAATATGAGGCACGGCGCCAGATCGATTTGATCGAAGGTGGCGGTACGATTAAACAGGAGACGCGGCTCTACGATTCCAAAAAGAATGAGACCCGCTCGATGCGCTCGAAGGAAGAGGCGCACGACTATCGCTATTTCCCGGACCCGGATTTGCTGCCGCTTGAGTTCGACGATGCGTTGGTGGCGCGGATAAAGGCCTCGTTGCCGGAGCTGCCCGACGACAAGAAAGAGCGCTTCATGCGGGATTATGGGCTTGGCTTGTACGATGCGGGCGTGTTGGTCGCGGAGCGTGAGAGTGCGGCGTTCTTCGAAGACGTGGCCAAGGGGCGCGATGCGAAGCTGGCGGCGAACTGGGTGATCAACGAATTGTTTGGGCGGTTGAACAAGCAGGATCTGGGGATCGGCCAGAGTCCGATATCGGCGGCGGCGATGGGCGCCATTGTCTCGATGATCAGCGACAACACGATTTCGGGCAAGATTGCCAAGGACGTGTTCGAGATTGCGTGGAGCGAGGGCGGTGACCCCGAGGAGATCGTGGAGAAGCGAGGCTTGCGCCAGGTGACGGATACGGGCGCGATCGAGGCGGCGGTCGATCAGGTGATCGCGGCCAATCCGCAAAAGGTTGAGCAGGTGAGGGCCAAGCCGTCAATGCTGGGCTGGTTTGTGGGTCAGGTGATGGTGGCCACGGGTGGCAAGGCCAATCCGCAGGCGGTGAACGAGGTATTGAAGAAGAAGCTGGGGATTTGATGGTGTCCCCTCAACCTGACCGTTCGTTCCAGGGCCTGATCCTGACGCTGCAGCACTACTGGGCGGAGCGGGGCTGCGTGCTGTTGCAACCCTATGACATGGAGATGGGTGCGGGTACGTTTCATCCGGCGACGACCTTGCGGGCGCTCGGCCCCAAGCCGTGGAAGGCCGCGTATGTTCAGCCGTGCCGGCGACCGAAGGATGGGCGCTATGGCGACAATCCGAACCGCTTTCAGCGTTACTATCAGTTTCAAGTCATTCTGAAACCGTCGCCGAGCGATGTGATCGATCTTTATCTGGGTTCGCTGAAGGCGCTGGGCATTTCTTCCGACGAACACGATATCCGCTTTGTCGAAGACGATTGGGAGAGCCCGACGCTTGGCGCCTGGGGGCTGGGCTGGGAGGTGTGGTGCGACGGCATGGAGGTGACGCAGTTCACCTATTTCCAGCAGGTGGGTGGCATTGATTGCCGCCCGGTCTCGGCTGAAATTACCTACGGCCTTGAGCGGTTGGCGATGTATGTGCAAGGCGTAGATAACGGCTTCGATCTTGCCTACAACACGATGAACCGCCAGTCGCCTGATTTCATGTGCTGGGGCGATGTCTATCATCAAAACGAAGTCGAGCAGTCGGGCTACAATTTCGAACACGCCACGACCGAGGCGTTGTTTCAGCACTTCAAGGACGCCGAAGCGGAAAGCCAAAAGCTGCTCTCGCGCAAAGTCGGACGCAGTGCCGCTCACGAAAACTGGCGCCACGTGCTTCCCGCGTACGAGCAATGCATCCACGCCAGCCACACGTTCAATCTTTTGGACGCGCGCGGCGTCATCAGTGTCACCGAACGCCAGGCCTATATCGGCCGCGTCCGCGCACTGGCCAAAGAGTGCGCCCAAGCCTGGATCGAAAGCCCGCAAGGCATGACGCCGGGCGCGGGGCTGAGCGGGATGGGCCGTTAAATGCCCCAACTTCTCCTCGAACTCTTCTCCGAAGAAATCCCCGCGCGCATGCAATCCGCCGCCGCGCGCAATTTTGAACGCCTTGTCGTCGGTGCGCTGACGGATCGCGGCTTCCTGAACGAAGGCGCGCGTGGCTTCGCGACGCCGCGCCGCCTGGCGCTCGTCATCGAAGGTCTGCCCGCGAGCCAATCCGACGTGCGCGAGGAGCGCAAAGGTCCGAAGGTCGACGCGCCCGACGCCGCGATCCAAGGCTTCTTGCGCTCGACGGGCCTCGCGAAAGAACAGCTGAAAATCCAGAATGACGCGAAAGGCGATTTCTATCTCGCGGTCACCGAACGCAAAGGCCGCCCGACGCCTGAGGTGCTCGCCGAAATCTTTCCCGAAATCATCCGCAATTTCCCGTGGCCGAAGCAGCAGCGCTGGGGCGCGGGCGACCTCACCTGGGTACGCCCGCTGCATTCGATCGTCTGCACCTTCGACGGCGAAGTGGTGCCGTTCGACATCGGCGGCATCAAAGCGGGCAACAAAACGCGCGGTCACCGCTTCCTCGGCAACGACGTGATCGAAGTCCGCCGCTTCGACGACTACGCCGAAAAACTCAAACGCGCCCACGCGATTCTTGATCCCGCCGAACGCAAAGCCACAATTCTGCACGAAGCCAAGCAACTTGCCTACGCGCAAAACCTCGAACTCATCGCAGACGAAGCGCTCGCCGACGAAGTCGCAGGCCTCGTCGAATGGCCCGTCGCACTGATCGGCCAATTCGACAAAGCTTTCCTCGACGTGCCGCAGGAAATCCTGATCTCGACCATGCGCGCAAACCAAAAATACTTCGCACTGAAAGACCCCAAGACGGGAGGCCTCGCGAACAAGTTCGTGGTGATCTCGAACATGATCACCAAAGACGGCGGCAAAAACATCGTCGCCGGCAACGAACGCGTTCTGCGTGCGAGACTCTCGGACGCGAAGTTTTTCTGGGACCAGGACAAAAAACGCACGCTGGAAAGCCGCGTCCCAGAACTCAAGCACATTGTCTTTCACGCCAAGCTCGGCACGCAGTATGAGCGTGTCGAGCGCATGCGGGCGTTGGCCAAGGACCTGATTGATCGCATTCAGCCCGGCGAAGCCGCTGCGGCGCAGCAGGCCGCATGGCTTTGCAAAGCGGATTTGGTTTCAGGGACAGTCGGCGAGTTTCCGGAGGTTCAAGGCTTGATCGGTGGATACCTGGCGCTGTCTGAGGGGCTTTCGCACTCGGTCGCTGACGCCATCCGCGACCACTACAAGCCGCAAGGACCAGCCGACAACTTGCCAGCAAGTGCGGTCGGTGCGTCGGTTGCACTGGCCGAAAAGCTGGACACGCTAGTTGGGATGTTCGGCGTCGACGAAAAGCCGACGGGATCGAAGGACCCCTACGCGTTGCGGCGCGCCGCGCTGGGCGTCGTGCGCATCGTCATCGAGCGTCAACTCCGGTTGCCGCTGACGCAGGTTTTTTCCGGTGCTTTGCAGCTTCACCGAAATCAGCGCGGCGCGTCGTTTGGGGCGCAAGCCACTGAGGCACTTCTTGCATTCTTTGCCGAGCGTCTCAAGGCCGCACTTCGCGAAAAAGGTACACGACACGATTTGGTGGATGCCGTGTTCTCGCTCGGCAGCCAGGACGACCTCGTGCTCATCGTCCACCGCGTCGAGGCTCTGCAAAGCTTTCTCTCGACCGACGATGGCAAAAACCTGCTCGCGGGTTACAAGCGCACTTTGAACATTCTCAAGATCGAAGAGGGCAAGGAAAAGAAAAAAGACGCCAAACACGCGGGCTTCTCCGGCAAGCCCGACGTCTCGCTGCTCCAAGTCCCGCAAGAAGTCGAACTGTTCAAATCCCTCGCCATCGCCAACGACCTGATCGCTGCCGAAGTCCAGAAAGAACGCTTCGAAGAAGCCATGCGCGCCATGTCCCGCCTGCGCGCGCCCGTCGACGCGTTCTTCGAGAAAGTCATCGTCAACGACGCCGACCCGAAACTGCGCGACAACCGCCTTAAACTCCTCAGCGAAATCCGCGAGGCCATGCACAGTGTCGCTGACTTCTCGAAGATCGAGGGGTAGTACCTCGCCTGGATGCGCTCGCGCCTTGAATTGCTGCGGCGCGCATGGCAAAGGGCGTGCGTCGCGCAATTTTAGGGCTCAATGCCATGACACAATGGGTTTTTGGATTTGGCGGCGGCAAGGCTGAGGGCTCTGCCCAAATGAAAGACCTGCTGGGCGGCAAGGGCGCCAATCTGGCCGAGATGGCGAATCTGGGTCTGCCGGTGCCGCCCGGCTTTACGATCTCCACGGAAGTCTGCGCGTATTTCTACGCCAATGAACGCGCCTATCCCGCAGACCTGAAGGCGCAGGTCGAGGCGGCGCTGGCCGTGATTGGCTCGCATGCCGGCCGCACGTTCGGCGATCCACGCAATCCGTTGCTGGTTTCGGTGCGCTCGGGCGGGCGGGCGTCGATGCCAGGGATGATGGATACGGTACTCAACCTTGGGCTCAACGACGAGACGGCAGCAGCGATGGCGCGCGAGACCGGCAACGAACGCTTTGCCTATGACAGTTATCGCCGCTTTATCTCGATGTATGGCGATGTGGTGCTGGGCGTGGGGCACGATCACTTCGAAGAGATTTTGGGTATCTACAAAGTGGAGAATGGCCTTTCGCTGGATACCGAGATCGAGGCGGAGGGCTGGAAAGTTTTGGTTGGACTCTACAAAGACAAGGTCGAAGAGGAGCTTGGCGAGCCGTTCCCACAAGACCCGCACACCCAATTGTGGGGTGCGATCGGTGCGGTGTTCGGATCCTGGCAGAATGCACGGGCCAATACCTACCGGCGCTTGCACAATATTCCCGACAGTTGGGGCACGGCGGTCAATATCCAGGCCATGGTGTTTGGCAATATGGGCGAGGATTCGGCGACCGGGGTGGCGTTCACGCGCAATCCCTCGACGGGTGAGGCGGCACTTTATGGCGAGTATCTGCTGAACGCACAGGGAGAGGATGTCGTTGCGGGATTACGCACGCCGCAAGCGCTGACGGCGCGCGAACGTATGGCCGGAAAATCCAAAGACCTGTCGCTGGAAGAGCGCATGCCGGACGCGTTCGCCGAGTTCATGAGCTACGTCAAAAAGCTCGAGGCGCACTATCGCGACATGCAGGATATCGAGTTCACAATCGAGAAGGGCCGGCTGTGGATGTTGCAGACCCGCAATGGCAAGCGCACAGCGAAGGCCGCGTTGAAAATTGCCGTGGATCTGGCGCATGAGGGGACGATCACGCGCGAAGTGGCCGTTAAGCGGATCGAGCCGTCGTCATTGGATCAACTTTTGCACCCGACGCTTGACCCCAAAGCAGAGAGGTTCGTGCTGGTGACTGGCCTTCCGGCGTCTCCCGGCGCCGCGTCGGGAGAAGTCGTGTTCGACGCGGGTGAAGCTGAACGGCTCGCTGGCGAAGGCCACGAAGTCATCCTGGTACGCATCGAGACCAGTCCGGAAGACATTCACGGCATGCATGCGGCGCGAGGCATTCTCACCGCGCGCGGTGGGATGACCAGCCACGCTGCGGTGGTGGCGCGAGGTATGGGCCGGCCGTGTGTGTCGGGGGCAGGGGCACTCAAGATCGACTATGCCAAGCAAGTGTTCACGGTTGCGGGGCAAGTCACCCGCAAAGGTGAAGTGATCACGATCGATGGCTCGACTGGCCAGGTGATGAGGGGCAGGGTAGCGATGATCAAGCCCGAGCTTTCGGGTGATTTTTCGACCCTCATGGGGTGGGCAGACGGCTTCAGGCGGATGAAAGTGCGCGCCAATGCCGAGACGCCGGCCGACGCACGCCATGCGCTGGACTTTGGCGCGGAAGGCATTGGCCTTTGCCGTACCGAGCACATGTTCTTCGACGAGGAGCGGGTTAAAGTCGTGCGCCAGATGATCCTGGCCGACACCAAGGGCGGGCGTGAAGCGGCGCTGGCCAAGCTGTTGCCGTTTCAGCGCAGCGACTTCGTGGAGCTGTTCAGGATCATGGCCGGGTTGCCGGTGACCATCCGTCTGCTCGACCCGCCCTTGCACGAGTTTCTGCCGCAAGAGCGCGAGGTCGCCGATGTGGCGGCCTCTACCGGCATTGACGTTGCCAGACTGCGGGCGCGGATCGAAGAGTTGGCAGAGTACAATCCCATGCTGGGTCATCGCGGTTGCCGGTTGGGCATTTCCTATCCTGAGATCTATGAAATGCAGGCCCGCGCGATATTCGAGGCGGCGGCATTAGTTGAGCGCGAGACCGGCCGCACGCTGATCCTGGAGGTCATGATCCCGCTGGTGGCGATGAAAGGGGAATTGGATTTTCTTGTTAAACGGATCGACGCGGTTGCGAAAGCGGTTGAGAAAGAGCAGGGCATTAAGCTTACCTACCTCAGTGGTACGATGATCGAGTTGCCGCGCGCGGCACTGAGAGCCGGCGAGATTGCGGAGACGGCTGAGTTCTTTTCCTTCGGTACCAATGACCTGACACAAACGACCTTTGGTTTGAGCCGGGACGATTCCGCCAAATTCCTTCCTGACTACGTGAGCCGGGCGCTATTACCCAATGATCCGTTCGTCAGTCTTGATGTCGAAGGCGTGGGTGAACTCATCCGCATTGCGGCGGAGCGTGGGCGCAAAACGCGACCTGGATTGAAGCTTGGCATTTGCGGTGAACATGGCGGGGATCCGGCATCGATCCATTTCTGCGAGACGGTGCGCCTCGATTACGTATCATGCTCACCCTTTAGGGTGCCGATCGCACGACTCGCAGCGGCCCAGGCGGCGTTGAGCTCAATATAATCAAAGCGTTAGCGCAAAAGTTTTCCCGGTGACGGTCTGAGAATAATGCCGAGTCGAGCGCGCCAAGTGCCGCTTCTGAGGTTGTCCGGCCACCAAACGCCGTTTTTCCTCATTAAACCTTGTTCATGACCAATATGAAACGCAGAGGCTGGTCTGCCGTTTTTGTCGTATTCGTATTGATTAGTTGAAGAAAAGATTTGTCACTATTAAGATTAGTTGATTTTCTTTATTTGCATGTCACTTAAAAAGATAAGTCAAATTCGTAAATACAGCAATGTCGCAGGTGTGACAGCTTGCCGTACCTATTTGGGGCGTCCCAAGCTGACACGTGAGTACTTAATGCCTATACAACCCGGAGTTTGTTGCACTGCAGCGGGACAGTTCGTACCCGTCAATTGAACATTACCCATAAAGGGAGCGCTCAGGCTGCTAATGCAACGACCCGAATTTACCGCGTACCGGGCCGTTCTGTGCTGGATGAATGGTTACTGGCCCAAGGGCTGCAACGTAGCCACCAACAAGAGGTCCTCTTCACGGGACCCAAAGGCCTCACAAAGGGTGAACGCCTTCCAAACCATGGAGGTTAACATGGCGAAGACGTATGGTTTATTGGCGCATTTGCGCCGAAATGATAGAATTCTGCGGGCTGCCCTTGGCGGTGCGATGTTGTACGCGTTTACGATTGCCTTGGCAGTGCCTGAACTGAACGCCAATGTGTTGCCGGAGCAGACAGGTGCAGTCACGCGCCTCATGTTGCGGCCTTCGATGGCCGTTGCGGTGGAATTGCGGCGCGATCCTTCGCCGGTGACTGTCGTTCGCGATCTGGTGAACCGGCCAGCCTATCAAGCCTATCTGAGTGAAAAGAATTGCCTGGCAACTGCCATTTATTTTGAGGCACGCAGTGAAAGCCTGACAGGCCAGCGCGCGGTTGCAGAGGTCGTGATTGCACGGACCAAGGTTCCCGGACGGCCGCGCAATATTTGCGGTGTCGTTTATGAAGGGTCGAAGCGCCGGACTGGGTGCCAGTTCTCGTTCACCTGCGACGGGATCGCCGACAAGGTTCGCGACGGTGGATCGTGGCGTCAGGCACAGCGTATCGCTGCCAACGTCATGCGCACCGGCGGCAAGGTCAATCCAGTGGCCGCAGGCGCCACGTTCTATCACGCCGACTATGTGAGCCCGGGCTGGGCATCACGGATGGTGAAAGTGGCGTCGATCGGTACTCACGTTTTCTATCGGCCGCAGCGGGGACGAAACCTCTAGCGTCCAGTTAGCGCCGGAAACAGCTTGAGGATTCGCGCCCGGATGAAATTGGGCGCGAAGCCTTTTATGCGGTCGATCCAGGCGATTTCTTCCGGCACATAGTAGTGCAGCTTCCGGCCGTGATAGGCCGACCACACGCACTTGGCGACGCTATCAGCGGGCATAAGGCGGAACATGCCCTTCTTCGGCACATTGGCGTAGAACTGCTCTTCAGTTGGTTTGGGTGTGTCGCCGGTGCGGTTGGGCGTTGAACGCAGGATTGCCGTGTCGATGAGACCAGGCAGAACGTCGGCCACCCGAACGCCGTGCCTGGCCCATTCGATCGACAGCGCCTCGGTCAAGCCTTTCACGGCGTGCTTGGTGGCGGCGTAAACCGCGATGCGCGGCATGCCGTAAGTCGCCGACGATGACGAGGTGGTGAAGAGTAGCGAGTTCGGTGTTTTCTTCAGCAACGGCAGCGCCGCATAGGCCCCGTTGAGGGCGCCGACGAAATTGATCTGCACGACGCGCATGGCCGCGTCATAGGGCACATCTTCGAACCAGCCCGACTCGCCGATGCCTGCATTGTTGAACATCAGGTCGAGGCGGTCGCCCGACTTTTCGACAAAGCCTGCGAGGGCGGCATCGAAGCTGGGCTTTGAGGTGACGTCGAGTTTGTGGATCCAGCAGTTTTCCGAGCCCAGTTCCTGCTCCAGGGTTTTCAGTGCGTCCATGTTGACGTCGCTGGCGCCAACCAGCCACCCTTTTGAAGCGAAGAGTTTGGCGGTTTCTCGCCCCATGCCAGAAGCGGCGCCGGTGATGAAGATGGCTTGTCGTGGAGATTGGCTCATTTGGGGTCCTTTTGGCTTGGCCTTCCTAGCACATCGCGCTTGCATTGCACGGGGTCAGCGAGGCAATTTCCGGCCAGCGTTTCAATCCACCCGGAGTTTTGCCCGTGAAGCTGTTTGGCCGACTTGCCGTTGTTGCCGTCGCGGCTTTGTCCGTTTCGGGGTGCGTGTTTGATTTGTCTGGCGACGAGCCTAAAGCAAAGGTGCGGGCGGTTGATGCCTGCCCGCCGCGCGACGAGGCGAACTGGGCCAAGATGCAGGCGGTACTCGAGACCAACAAGGCACGCGACGGGTTCAAGGTCACTGAGAGCGGGCTTCAGTACAAGGTGGTGCAGGCGGGCACCGGCACGCGCCACCCGACCTGGGCCTCCATCGTGCAGGTGCATTATCGAGGCAGCCTTGCCGACGGCACGCTGTTCGACGAGAACAAGGCCTCCGAGCCGCCGGCCGAGTTCGAGGCGGGCGGGGTGATCAAGGGCTGGCAGGAGGCGCTGCTGATGATGCGCGAGGGCGACAAGTGGCAGCTAGTGATCCCCTCGGGGCTTGCCTATGGCTGCAAGGGCAAGGGCACAAAGATCAAGGCCGACCAGGTTTTGCAGTTCGACATCGAGCTTTTGAAGATCAAATAGGAGATTCTAAAGATCAAGAGCGATATGAGTCTTTAATAAAGCCTCATGAGCAACGACTGGAGAGTTATACGTGTCCCCAAAAGTCTTAAAGCCGACGCGGCGTCAGGCTTTGTTGGCGGTGACAGGGGCGCTGGCGTTTCCTGGGGCGGCGTTTGCGGCGAAGGCCAGGCCTGTTGGCGTGTTGCTCGCCGAGCTTGAAAAGCGCGCTGGGGGCAGGCTGGGTGTCTGCGCGATCGACACGCGCTTTGGCGGCGTGATCGGGCACCGGCTGGATGAGCGTTTTGCTTTGTGCTCGACGTTCAAGCTGCTGGTCGCGGCGGCCGTGTTCGAACGCGCCGATCAGGGCAAGCTGCAGCTCGACAAGCTCATCACCTATGGCAAGGCCGACATCCTGGCGAATTCTCCTGCGACGGCGGCGAACCTGGCGAAGGGCTCGATGACGGTGCTGGCACTTGCCGAGGCGGCACAGAAGCAGAGCGACAATACGGCGGCCAATTTGCTGATGAAGCAGCTGGGCGGGCCTGCGGGGTTGACCCAGTTTTTCCGCCGTCACGGGGATAGCATCACGCGCGTCGACCGCTTTGAACCCGAGATGAATGAATTCAGTGCTCGAGATCCGCGCGACACGACTTCGCCCTACGCGGTGGCGACGTTGGTCGAGAAGATTTTGACCGGTCCGGTTCTGGCAACGGCCTCGCGCGCATTGCTCATTGAATGGATGATCGCGACGAAGACGGGCGTGAAACGCATTCGTGCGGGCCTGCCGAAGGGCTGGCGCGCGGGAGACAAGACGGGCACGGGCCTGCCCGGCAAATACAACGACGTTGCGATCTGCTGGCCGCCCCGCCAGCCGCCTGTGATCATTGCCGTCTATTACGATGCGGGGACGACGGTCATGGATGTGCGCGACCGGGATCAGAAGGTCATCGCCGATGCCGCGCGCATCGTCGCCGAATGGGTGAGTTGAGGCACTCACGGACAGCACCTTGGTGTTCAACTCACCCGCGAGATCTCAATTGCTGACGAACCTGATGGACCAAATGGGGTCAGACATGATGTAATCGCGGTCGGCAGCTCTCCGTCCTATTCCGTAAACCGTTAGCAGCGGTTCAACGAACAGGAAACAGGGGAACAGCCATGAGTTAGTATGTCGGATTGGACGTTTCATTGGAAGAGACCTCAGTTTGCATTCTGGACGCAGGAGGCTCAAAAACCGACCGGACGGGCCGTATCTCCAAATGTGGCGATGCGTTGGCGCGCAGCTATCTTTATGAGGCAGCCAACGTTTTGCTCATCAGATCGGGTGTGTCCAACACGCTCAGAAGCTGGGCGCAGAAAATTGCAAAGAGATCAGGTCAGAAGAAAGCGCGCGTGACACTCGCCCGGAAGATGCCGGTCGTGCTGCATCGCATGTGGCTTGATGGAACCGTATTCGGTGCACAAACTGCCATCGCGGCATGAACCCGCAAAGCTGAAAAGGAGTCTTGAATAAAGAATACTCGTGCCGAAACTTTGAAGTACGAGGCCAAGCTGTCAAAAGTCTGGACGGTGGCGAAGGTGAGGTCGCTTATCGTGTCGCCGCGAAAGGCTTGCCTCCCATCAAGGCGCGTCAGACATTGACCCACCCAAGTCTGACGAACGCCATGATGTGACGGTCCAAAGTGCCGATCACGGAGAGAACCATGGTCCAGGCTGGGGCAGTGAAGGCGACGAAAAGGATGGAGTTGACACATGAGTCGCGATTAGAGAACACCATTTTAATAGGGTGACATAATGAAGTGCGTCGAGCCCCGCTGCTTAACACGCCGCAGCTGAAGCCGTTCATGCCCCGGGACGACAGCCCCGGCACAGCGCACACTCACCCCGCTCTAAGCCAGGTTCTTGCGGGTGACTGGTTCATTCTCGGAAGGAGATGACTTCTCGCTGCAGACACGATTGCGGCCGGACCGCTTGGCTTCGTAAAGGCACGCATCGGCGCGCGCCAGCATGTCGACTGCCTCTTCTCCTGGCCTGAGTTGCGCGCAGCCAATCGACAGTGTCACGGAATCCAGGCTTTCGCCCGTCGACTTCTTTACGATCTGTCGCTGCGCGACCAGGGCGCGGATGCGTTCAGCCACATTGAGGGCGTCGGCAGGGCTGGTTCGCGGCAGAATGACCGATAGCTCTTCGCCGCCGTATCGCGCTGCGACATCCGTTGTCTTTACGCAACCGCTGACGCACCGGGCGACCAGGCGCAGTACCTGATCTCCGGTCTGGTGTCCCCAGGTATCGTTGAACTTCTTGAAGTGGTCGATGTCACACATCAGGATTGATAGGGGACCTTGTCCGCCCCGCGCCTCAGAACCGGCGCCCTCAAGGGAGTTGTCGAATGACCGACGGTTGGCCAGGCCCGTCAGTGCATCCACTAGACTTTCAGTACGCAGCAACTCGACCTTGTTACGAAGTTCTGACAATTCCTGCACGGACGATCTGACTTGCATATCAAGCTTGCGATTTGTATCGACCATCCGCTGGGTCGCGGTAGTGATTGAATTGATGAGGTGGGCTAGCTCGGGCGGAACCTCGGCCTGGCTCAATCGCAGGGTTGCAACAGAAACGCTGCTGTCGAAGGCCGCCGAACTGTCGCTTGTCGTTGCCAAGGCATCGACAAGCTGCTGCATGTGGAGTTCCAGCGTGGATGTGATCTGCGAGATCTCGACGCCAGGGCCCACATGCTGCTGCAGAAGCGCCAGGGTGAAGTCGGGGTCTGCCGCCCGATTATGCTGGACGCAATCGTCGAAAGCCTTGACCAGTGCGGGTGCCGTTCCCTGCAGGTAGCGAAAGCAGAGCTCGTAATTGTGCGGAACCGGAAGCATGCCGTTGCTCTTCATGACAGCACCAGCAGCCCGGTACAGTTCTTCGGCCAGTAGCGGAGTTTCCCAGCGCATGTGCATCACAGAAACGAAATGTCGAGCGTATCGGCGGCCGCCATGGCCTCAGTAGCCGACGCTATGGCGTAGTTCAGGATACTGGTCTCCACCCGGAAGCGAACGATCGTGCCATTCTCCACGACCATCAGATAGCGTTCACCGCGCTCGCCGCAAAAAAGGCTTCCGATGTCGCAATTTACGCCGAGTGCCCGCACGAATTCCAGATTCCCGTCTGAATAGAACCTCAGCCGGTGATCCGGATCGACCTGCTTGGCCCACGCCGCGAGCACGAAGGGATCATTCGGCGCGATGCAGATCATGCGGGCAATGCCGGCCCGCGCAAATTCCTGAGCGTGACGGACGAAGTCAGGGATGTGCTGATTGCTACAAACGGGTGTGAATGCTCCCGGAATACCTATGACGACGCTTCGGCCACTCGCGAAAAGCTCACGCGCTGATATCTGGTGAATCTCGTCGCCAACCAGAAAGCCAAGCTGTACGTCGGGCACTGTTGAACTCGGAAGCGAGTAGTTGTGCATCGTATTGCCTGCGTAATTGAGTTGTGCTGCGGACACGTTTCCAATGATGTCACAACTTAATTGTGGAACCGTAAAGCCCCTTTTACGCAGCATGTCTTAGGCAATCGATGGTTTGGTACCGTCGGCATCATTGCGTTAATAAAACAGCAATCATGGCTGTCGGATCAAAGTCAGAACTCAGGAAAAATTAACATACTGGCCCTGAATCCGGGAGCACGGGCCTCCAGCCCGCCCTTGCGGTGACGCGCTCAGGCCATCACCGCAAGACCACGCTGCAAGCTCAGGCTCGCTTGACGGGACAGGTGCTAAGCCTGAGCAAGGCGTAGAGCGGGCAGTAGCCCACGAGGCCGGTGATGAGCGGAACGAGGCCGGCATAACCCCAGACGTTGGTGCGATACCTACCGTGGCGGCCTAATTCAACATTAAAGCCGCCGCAGTTGATTTCGAACAATTATGGAGACACGATAGTGCGCCGGGAGACCGGTAGAAAGTAGACGGTGCAAGTCCGCTACAGTGAAGGAGGAGCTATCCACACTGACCCCGAGTCATGCGCTTGGCGCCGAGGCGTCCGGTGAAGCGTTGACAGGGGATGATGCAGGCCAGCCATTGAGCGGCGAAAACACCCAATCCCGGGTGCCGATGTTGTTATCATGACAGAAGGCAACACGAGCTTGAACGATCATAGCCAGATCAAGCTCGACCCGGCGTCGGCGCGCGCGGACCTTGGCGTGCTGGACATTCGAAATCCATCCCGGGACGCGTGGCGAATAATGCCGGAGTCAGCGCAGTGCGAAGTCTGTTTCTCCCGTCATTTGCTATTCGCGGTGATCCACGCGTCATACGCCTGCATGAAGCCTTGCAGGAATTTCCGCGTCCCGTCGTTGATCAAGCGGCCGTTGGCGTCGAACATCTTGTCGGCGCCGCCGATATAAGCTTCGGGCTGCGTCATCACAGGAACATTCAGGAAGACAAGCGACTGCCGCAAATGATGATTGGCGCCGAACCCGCCGATGCCGCCCGGCGAGGCGCTGACGACGGCACCTGGCTTGCCGCTCCACGCGCTCTTGCCATAGGGCCTCGAGCCGCCATCGATTGCGTTCTTCAGCGCGGCGGGCACCGAGCGGTTATGCTCGGGCGTGACGAAGAGAACCGCGTCGGCTGCCCGGATGCGTTCGCGAAACTCAATCCATTCCGCCGGTGGATTTTCATCGCCGTCCTGATTGTAGATCGGCAACTGCCCGATCTCGACGACGCCGAGCTTGAGCGCCCCCGGCGCCAGCTCCGCGAGCGCGTTGGCCACTTTGCGATTGATCGAATCCTTCCGCAGGCTGCCAACGATCACAGCGACGTTGTGTGTCTTGTCCATGTGGCTCCATTTCCCTCGTCAGCGCGCGGTACGCGCACTGACACCGTGATCTGGCCTATTTGGCGGGAGTGTAGCCTGCGGTGACTTCGGCTTTGTGGGCGGCAAAAGCGGCCAGGACTTCCGTCTTCTCGCGGCTGGGGACCTTGACGAAGTCCAGTGTCCGTCCGAGCTCGGCTGCGACCTCATCGAATTCCGCCGGGGAAATCCGCAGCTCCCTGTGCGCCTCCTCAAGGCCGAGCGCTGTCGTGCCCGGCTTTGTCGCCGTGTACTGGAATGGTCCGCCGGAAATGTTGCACACCCATAGCGTTCGCATGAATTTGAGCCCCGGCAGCCTGCCCAGGTTTTTGGTGTGCCACGCGCGCAGCTGCGGGTTCTTGGACTTCTGGCCGACAATCGGGTTCTTCACAACGGCGTCGCTGAAATGATCGATCACCGCTGCTATGGCGAACACGCCGCCCAAGCGCTCGTACAGAGTTTTCTCGGGCGCGGTTTGGGTTTGCTTTGCCTCCGCGAACGCTGTATCCGCCCCTGCCAATGCAGACACCGCCGCAGCAGCCAGCGCCATCAGTGCAACTATGCTGCGTCTTGTAATAGAGCTCGAAAATGCCTGTTTCATGACCAAATGCCTTCTCCTGGAGGGGACAAGTGGTGAAACGCACATTGGGCAAGGAAGTTGCCAAACGAGACAGGACAAACAGGACAGTGTTCTTGGGACAGTGTCCGATGTCCTGTTCGTCCTGAAAAGAGCGGCGGAAACGAGCCGCTTTTTTCAGAAAATAGGACAGCAATTTCGCTAAAACGCCCCGGAAGGCTAGCGCGAGGTGGGCTTTACGCAGCGAAACACGATATTGCCTTGCCGGTCCTTGAACTGCGTCAACACTTCCGGCGCCGTGCACTTGGGGAGCTGCCAACTTGAGCTGCGCAACAGCCCAACGAAAAAGTTTTCCGCTTGTGCGGTTGCGGCAAACGTCAGGGTTCCGGCCACAGCGGCAGCAATAAACATCGTCGTCTTTTGCATAGTCTTCTCCAGAGTTTCTCGGGCGCTGGCTAACGGATGGGGATCAGTGGCGCAAGTGCCACGAAAGCCGCAGCCAGTGGATTGACACCAAATCTGAAGTATTCCAAGGCTTTGCGCTTTGTGGACAGCTCAATTGAATGGACCCTCGCATGACGGAACCCGCTTTTAGCGCTGCCGCCGAACTCACCAGTCTCGACAAACTCAAAACGCGCATCCAGGCCCTGCGCGCCAAAACCATCGACAATGGCTGCACCGAAGATGAAGCGCTGGCCGCTGCCGCAAAGGTCGCCGAACTGCTCGACCGCCACGATCTGTCGCTCACCGACATCGAAATTCGCGAGACACCGTGCGAGCGGCGCGAATACGAAACATTTCTCAAGAAACGCGTACCTCTCGATGGCTGTGTTGTCGCGATCGCAACCTTTTGCGATTGCCAGGTGTGGCGCGAGAAAAACCAGTTGGGTGAATCGCGCTTCGTCTTTTTCGGCCTGCGCCCCGATGTCGAAGTAGCACACTATCTGACCGAGCTGATCGACGGTGCTGTGCGCCACGAACAAGGCCGCTACAAGACAACACCCGAGTATCAGCAGTTCCGTCACAACGAGCGCCACCTGGCCAACGCCTCGTTTGCGATGGGCATGGTAGAATCAATCGCCGGCAAATTGTTTGCGATGAAGGCGGCGCGCGATCAGGCCAACGTGAACACCGGCCGAGCGCTGGTTATTCTTAAATCCGCCATGGTCGACGCCGAACTCAAAAAGCTCGACTTGAATCTTCGAACTCAGCGCCGCACCCGGCGCCTGGTGTCGCAAGACGCCTACCAGGCGGGCGAAGAGGCAGGCGCGGCGCTGGCGATCAATGCGGCGCTGCACAAGGCGTAATGTCACTGTTGCAAGCGAAAGGAAATTGCATCATGCGAAAGAAGAACTGGCGGGTTGTAGTCACTGGGGGTGCTTTGATAGCCGCCGCGGCAGGATTTTACTTCTATATGGTTGGATGGGCGCCCCAGTCGACAGACGCGGTAGCATTGATGCAGACCGTGGGCACTGTCTCCGGTGGCGCCGGTGGATTGGGGATTGCCATGATTATCGTTGGCCTCATCGGTACCAAGGCAAAGACGTGACAGGAATTCGCCTGCTTCTGCAAACACAACAGGCCTCATGTCGGACCTCTCAGCCATCCTCACGCCGCATGGTCAACTTCACCTCGTGCATACGGGTGAAGGGGCAGCACTTCAGCCCGAAAGAAGCGCGCGCCTAGAAGCCGGGTTCGCACTGGGCTCAGGCCACGGCTTGCTGTGTCTGGGCATTGACGAAGTTGGTGCACCCCTCGCGCCGGTGTTGTCGTACTGGAGAGAGCTCGCCGCGAAATACGTCACGGCACTGTGTGCACTGCCGAGTATAGGGGAGGGCCGGACCAAGCCGCCGGTTCCACTCCCCGCAAATAGTGAACTTGCCAGCATGGCGGCAAGCGTCCCGCCGATGACCGGCGCGGAGTATGCAACACCCGGGGTGCTCGCTTGCCTTTGGCAAGCCATGGACGCAGCCTTCGATACCCAGCTCGCTCTAACCAGGCTGCCCGTCCAGGCGTTTCTGAAATCGCGCAACGCTGCCTGGAATCTCGTCGGCCGCGTGCATTTCAATTTGGCTGAGAACCGCAAGGATGAAGAGTTTCCTTTCGCCTTCCTGGCGACCTACACTACGCGGCTGTCCGCGGCAGCAAAGGCCCAGCACCTGCCGCTCGGCAAAGCGCTGCAGGAATACGCAGGTGCGCAAAACCGCGAGCGCTTGCTGTCGCTGCTGCTACCGGTCCAACGCGCCGGAGAAAATTGCCCGTGGCTCAAGTCCATGGTCGATGCCGGAGAAATATTTCATCCCTTGCGTTGGTCCGCACGGGAAGCGCTGCAATTTCTGAAAGACGTGCCCGCACTTGAAACCGCCGGCGTGGTAGTGCGCATGCCCGCAAGCTGGCGCATGAACCGCCCGGCGCGCCCGCAGGTGAAGGCGACTGTCGGCGCCAGCGTGCCCTCAACGCTGGGCATGGACGCGTTGCTGGACTTTCAAATGGAGGTGTCGCTCGACGGCGAAAGCCTGTCGCCTGCTGAAGTCAAACAGCTTCTGTCGCATTCCGAGGGCCTGGCCCTCATCCGCGGCAAGTGGGTTGAAGTTGACCGCGAGCGCCTGAGCCAAACCCTGGAGCAATTTACAGCCATCGAACGCCGCGCCCGCACCGGCGGCCTATCGTTCGGCGAGGCGATGCGCATGATGTCAGGCGCGGGCCTTTCCGGGGACGCAACCACACAGCGCCTCGGAATCGACTGGGGCCAGACCGTGGCTGGTCCCTGGCTGTCGAAAACCCTCGAGGGTTTGCGCAGCCCAGATGGAACGGTGACGGCCGATCCAGGCCCGTCACTGCACGGCACATTGCGGCCATATCAAAAGTCCGGCGTGCAGTGGCTCTACCTGCTCTCAAAACTCAGGCTCGGCGCCTGTCTTGCCGACGACATGGGTCTGGGCAAAACGATTCAGGTGTTGGCGCTACTTCTGGTGTTGAAGAAAGAAGGGCAGGGCAGGCCTAACCCCAGTCTGCTGATAGCACCCGCATCGCTTCTCGCAAACTGGGCGGCCGAGATTGCGCGTTTCTCTCCCAGCCTCAAGGCAGTGATCGTGCACCCCTCGGCAGGACCGACTGAGAAGGCAAATCTGGATCGCGCCGACCTTGTCATTACCAGTTATGGCTTCCTGCAGCGCGCCCCTCAACTCACCGCGCAAGTGTGGAAAATGGTGGTACTTGACGAGGCGCAAGCAATAAAAAACCCTTCGGCAAAACAAACCCAAGCCGTCAAGGAACTCAAAGCCGAACAACGGATCGCGTTGACGGGCACCCCCATAGAAAACCGGCTGGGCGACCTGTGGTCGATCTTTGATTTTATCAATCCCGGGCTTTTGGGGTCCGCCAAACAGTTTTCAACTTTTACAAAGCGCCTGGCCGAACGCCAGCACAACCCCTATGGCCCGCTGCGCGAACTCGTGCGCCCCTACATTTTGCGGCGCATGAAAACCGACAAAAAGATCATCTCGGATTTGCCTGACAAAACAGAGATGAAGGCTTTCTGCAATTTAAGCCGAAAACAGGCAGCATTGTATCAGCAAGCGGTCGATGACATGGAAAAGCAGTTACAGATCGTCGATGGCATCCAGCGCCGGGGCATTGTGCTGGCCTTTCTTATGCGCTTGAAGCAAATCTGCAATCATCCCTCGCAATGGCTCGGTGACGGCTCCTGGGCCGAAGCCGACAGCGGCAAGTTTTCGAGGCTGCGCGATTTGGCGGAGGTGATTGCCTCGCGACAGGAAAAGGCACTGATCTTTACGCAGTTCCGCGAAACCACGGCGCCCTTGGCAGACTTTCTGGGCTCGGTATTCGGACGGCCAGGCCTGATCCTGCATGGCGAAACCCCAGTAAAAAAGCGCCAGGACCTTGTAGGTCAATTCCAAAACGATGAAACCGTCCCGTTCTTCGTGCTCTCGGTGAAGGCCGGCGGTTCAGGGCTCAACCTGACTGCAGCGTCGCACGTCATCCACTACGACAGGTGGTGGAACCCCGCAGTCGAAAACCAGGCCACCGACCGTGCTTTCCGCATCGGCCAGACCAAGAATGTTCTCGTACACAAATTCATCTGCCGCGGTACAGTCGAGGATAAGATCGACCAAATGATCGAGTCGAAGCAGCAACTGGCCGGTGACTTCCTCAGTGGTGGCGCAGACATATTATTGACCGAGATGAAGAACGACGAATTGCTGAAACTTGTGGCGCTGGATCTGGGCGCGGCGATGAGCGAAGGGTGACCGATGGGGTTTTTTCAATGGCGTCCGTACGTGTCCGTGGCCCAACGGCGCGCCAACGCCCATCGCGAAGTCGCCAAGCTCAAAAAACAGGGGAGAACCATCTCACCCGTCAATATCGAAGGCCGCATCATCGCCAAAAGTGTCTGGGGCAAGTTGTGGTGTGACAATCTCGAACGTTACAGCGACTATGCAAACCGCCTGCCGCGCGGGCGCACTCATGTCCGCAACGGTTCTGTCGTCGACTTGCACATATCCAAAGGCAAGATCGAAGCACTGGTCGCGGGCTCTGAACTCTATTCCATCAAGATCATCATCGCGCCGGTTGCACCTCATCGCTGGCGGGCCATTTGCAAGGACTGCTCGGGAACGGTGGATTCCCTGGTTGAGTTATTGCAGGGACGCTTTGACAAAGGCGTTATGAACCGCGTCAGTCGCGAAGGCGACGGCTTGTTTCCTTATCCTGGCGAAATCAAGTTGTCCTGCAGTTGCCCGGACTGGGCCGACATGTGCAAGCATGTTGCAGGGGCCCTCTATGGCGTGGGGGCAAGGCTCGACAAGCAGCCCGAACTTTTGTTTGTGCTGCGCGGCGTCAACGAGAGTGAGATGCTTGCCGGCACGGCCGCCGGTGCACCATTGACCAAAGCGGCACCGGGCAAGGCAAAAGTGCTCAACGACGACCAGGCGGCGGCCTTGTTCGGAATTGAGATGGCCGAACCGGTTGCGACCAGAATTAAAAGACGCAAGCCCTCTATCAAGCTCACTGCGAAACGAAAGCGCGTCGCAAAGCGCTAGCGCCTGATGATGTTTGTTGGAATTTGCGCTGGTGCGATAATTCCGATTTCGTCGGCCGCGCGGGACGAATTGACCGCACGCGAAACGGTATGGGCCTGCAACACATCGTTGGCAGCGGGCTTCAGCAGGTCAAGGCCCCGGGCCCCTGAAAGCCAATCGCTCACGTCTTCCGGCCTCAGCAGCACTGGCATCCGGTCGTGATACTGCGCCACGAATTCATTCGCCTCGGTGATGATCATCGTCGTGGAGCGTACGGTTTCACTGGGCGCTTGTGGGTTGGTCCAAACTTCCCAAAGACCTGCGATGAGAAAGAGCGGACCATTCGCCGGCGTAAAATACCAGGGCTGCTTACCATCCCCGACATCTTGCCATTCAAACGTGCCAGACGCCGGGATTACACAACGGCGGGACTTGAACGCCGAACGAAACACAGGCCTCTCCGCCACCGTCTCGGCCCGCGCATTAAACGTGGCCGGCAGCTCTTTCAGCGTTTTCTTCCACCAAGAAGGCGCAAGCCCCCACCGCATACGCTCAAGCAAATGCCTGCCACCCGTTGAAGGCAGCACAACGGTGATGTTGTGGGTGGGGCAAATATTATAACGAGGCTCAAGATTACCAAGCGGCTGCCCAAAAAACTCAAAGTAAGCATGCAAATCGGCGTAAGAGAAATCCTGAGTAAACCGTCCGCACATCATGGGTTCCAATGATCTCGCGCCAGCAATCAGCCCGATTTGCAGCTGCTCATGCGACTGTGCCATAGTGCACGGGGCATCAGTATAATAAATTTCTACAAGCTCAGGGGAAATCATGAAGAGCCATAAAATTGCTGCCATCTTTGCAGCCGCAACAATTGTTTGCACCAGCGCCATGACACCGGCATCAGCCAAACCAGGCGCTGCCGAATACGGCGCGCACGCAATGATCAGCCGGTTGACGATATCACCTGACGGCAAACACGTTGCGATGATCGCAAGCTATCATGACGATGACATTGTCACTATTTCGAAAATTGGCGGCGGAATTTGCAAGTTGGGCTCAGGCGGCTCCAAAGTACGAGGCGTGTTTTGGGCCAACGACACAAGATTAATCGTTGAGGTATCAGTGTCGGGCGAGATACCCAACGACGGAGGGCAAAACACATTTGGTGAATACGGTCAGGCTTATTCCGTTGACACGAATTGCTCCGACACGAAAAAAATGAATGGCAATGAAGTCATCGGGCGCCTTCCTGATGGCGACGTGCTTATGGAAGTGTACTCGTACAACAACTCGACGCAACAGCAGGCGGCGCTCAGAAGGTGGACGAAGTCGATCATCAAAGTTACCGTTCACAAGGTCAATCCTTCCACCGGTAAGGGCCCTCGCTATGAGGACGGAGGAGATTTTACCTACGGGTGGATTGCCGACGGGCAAGGCAGGGTCAGGTTTCGCTTTGACGGTGATCCCGGTACGAACAAGACAAAGGTTTACGCCCGGATTGGAGAATCCAAAGAGTGGGTTCCAATTTTTGACGGGCGAGATGTAGAAGATGTAGAGCAGTCGTACCTTCAAGTGGTCGGCGTAGGTTCTCGCCCCGATACGGCTTATGTTCGCACACGCAACGGTGGCGACCGTTACGGGATCTATGAGTTCGATCTGCGTACGCGATCAATTACGCGCCCAATCTTTTTGCACCCGACGGTTGACGTGGACGGTCTCGTCAAGGCTGGTTACACGGGAGAAGCCACGGGCGTTGGATATGTGGACCAACAACCGAAGATCGAGTATTTTGATCGAACTTATGCACAGATGCAGGCAGACCTTGAAGCAACATTCCCAGGTGAGCAGGTCCGGGTAACCTCAGTCTCCCGCAATCGCAAACAATATATTGCCTATGTGGAAGGCGCGACAAATCCTGGTGGCGTGTATCACTATGTAAACACCGAGAGTGGTGAAATTGCCGAGGTAGGAAAACGGTATCCGGGTTTGTCGTCACAAGACATCAGCAAGGTATCGTACATAAATTACGCAGCCAGAGATGGATTGAGCATTCCTGCCTATGTGACGATGCCGAACGGGACTTCGGGCAGAAATCTGCCGCTCGTAGTCATGCCCCACGGCGGACCTGAGGCCAGGGATGTAGGTGGGTATGACTCTTGGGCTCAATTCCTGTCCTCTCGTGGTTATGTGGTGCTGCAACCTCAATTTCGTGGGTCGGACGGCTTCGGCAAAGCGTTTAGGAATGCAGGCAGATTTCAGTGGGGTCAAGCTAGTCAAAACGATATATCCGACGGCGTAAAACATTTGATATCGACCGGCGTGGCCGATGGGAATCGTGTTTGCATTGTGGGTTGGTCTTATGGCGGCTATGCCACATTAGCGGGCATGACTTTCTCACCGGAGTTGTACAAATGTGGCGTCGCCGGCGCGGCAGTCTCCGACCTTCCTGAAATGCTTGCGTGGGTTAGAAAAAGACTTGGTCGCGACATGCGTGCCGACGACTATTGGCCACGAGTCATCGGCCATCCCATACGCGATCATGACAAGTTGGCCGCTACGTCGCCCGCTCGCAACGCCAGCAAGGTGAGAGCGCCAATTCTTCTGATTCACGGCAAGGACGATTCGACTGTGCCGATTGAGCAAAGCGAAATCATGGTCAAAGCACTAGCTGCGGCCAACAAGCAAAGTCAATATATCGTCATCAGCGGTGACGATCACTACTTGTCGAAGTCGAAAACCGGTATCGAATTTTTCAGCAACCTTGAGAGTTTCCTCGGACAGCATCTAAGGTAAGTTGCCCCCCGTTTATTTTAGACAGGCGGTGGCGGCATCTCGCTTCCGCCTGATTTTATTTTGCCACCGGCAAATTATCAATCAACCGCACGCGGCCGAGATTGGCTGCCGTCAACAGGCGTGCGGGCTCGCTCAGTGACTGCAACGGCATCAAGTCGCGCTCGGCGCGCAGCTCGAAATATTCCACGGACGAGAAACCCACGGCGAGAAGGGCCTTGTGCGCGGCATGGTAGATGTCTTGTGCGGGTGTTCCCTGGCCAATGGCCGCAGCAGCGATATTCAATTGCCGGGCCAGTTCAGGGGCCAGTAGGCGCTCTTGGGACGTGAGTCTGGCATTCCGCGACGACATCGCAAGCCCATCCGCTTCGCGCACCGTCGGGTGCGCTACAATCTCAATGGGAATGTCGAGATCGCGCGTCATGCGGCGCACGACATGCAATTGCTGATAGTCTTTTTCGCCCAGAACGGCGAAGTCAGCCTGACTCTGATTGAAGAGTTTTGCGACCACAGTTGCAACACCTTCGAAGTGTCCGGGACGAAACGCGCCGCACAAGCCTTCGCTGACTTTCGAGACAGTGATTTTGGTGGTAAAATCTTCCGGGTACATTTCGTGTTGCCGGGGGGCGAACAAGAGGTCGACCCCTGCTTCTTCAAGCATGCGCCAGTCGGCGTCCAGGGTGCGCGGATAGTTTGCCAGATCATTCGGATTGTTGAACTGGGTGGGATTGACGAAGATCGAGACGATCGTGCGCTCAGCGAGCGTCTTTGCCATGCGGACGATTTCAAGATGTCCCTTGTGCAGCGCGCCCATGGTCGGCACGAGCGTTGAGCGCAACGATTGGCTTTTCCATTCGCCAGCCACACTGCGCAGATCGGCAACTGTGCGCACGATCTTGAGCGAGGCTTTTGTCATTTGCTGTTCGGCATATCGTGGAAGACGTGCTCGGGGCCCGGGAAGGTGCGGGAGCGAACTTCATGGGCATAGGCCGCGACGGCGTCGTTCATGGCCACACCGATCTCGGCATAGCGCTTGACGAACTTCGGGCGAAACCCCGCATATACACCCAGAATGTCGTCGATCACCAAAATCTGACCATCGCAGGCCAGAGAGGCGCCGATGCCGATGGTGGGGATCGAAACGCAGGAGGTGATTTTATTCGCAAGTGCCTCGGGGATTTTCTCCAGCACGACCGAGAACGCACCCGCATCCGCGACTGCGGCCGCTTCATCTTCTATCCGGGCAGCATCCGACGCCCGGCCCTGCAACTTGAAGCCGCCGAATACGTGAAGGGATTGCGGTGTCAAGCCAACATGGCCCATCACGGGAATGCCACGTTCGGTGAGGAAGGCGATGGTTTCAGCCATTCGCAGTCCGCCTTCAAGTTTCACCGCATTGCAACCGGTCTCCATCATAACGCGGGCAGCATTGCGAAAGGCTTGGCCAGGGCTTTCCTCATAACTCCCGAACGGCATATCGACGACCATCAGCGCATTCTTCAAGCCCCGCCGCACGGCAGCACCGTGCATGATCATCATTTCAAGTGTTGCCCCGATGGTGGAGCTCAGGCCGTGAACCACCATGGCAACACTGTCACCGACCAGGACGATGTCGCAATGCTTGTCGGCAAGCTCGGCTTGCGGTGTCGAATAGGCGGTGAGGCAAACAAGTGGCATCTTGCCCTTGCGCGCAGCGACATCGGGAACTGTAAGCGGTTTGTTTGCGTACTCGCTTTTGGCTTCAGTGCTCATAAATCAACAAGCGCCACGCTGTTTATGTTGCAGCGCACAATACACGTCAGCGCGCACAACTGCAGCAGTTATTTTCACCGGCAACTATTAACACGCGCGCCGTTAAGTCTGAATGCCGGGGCGAACAGCATAATTTGGCTAACGCAAAAAAAGCGCGTGGCGGGAGAATCCAGCGTTGCGAAGGTGCCTGTTTAGGGGCATGCTGCCAATCAGTAATTGGATCTGTCGTCTCCCCGGCGTTATCGCGACACGGCTTTAGCCTTCACAGGAGGTCTGGATGACTGTTGCCGTTATTTTGAAGCACAAAGGTGCGGCGGTTGAAACCGTGCGTTCAACAGCGACCGTCCAGCAAATGTGCGATCTGCTCTCAAGCAAGAAGATTGGCGCAGCGGTTGTCGTCGGGGCGGCGAATGAAGTGATAGGACTCGTATCCGAGCGTGACCTCGTTCACGCCGTATCCATGCACGGCGCCGCTGGATTGAATCGTACCATTGACGAAGTCATGACGCGCAACGTCGCAACATGCTGTTTGACCGACAGCTCCCAGGACCTGATGGAAATGATGACAAGAGGCCGGTTCCGGCATGTGCCCGTTGTCGAAGGCGGGCGCCTGGTCGGCATTGTTTCCATCGGCGATATAGTCAAGAGGCGCATCGAAGATAGCGATCTTGAGCGTCATGCGATGCGCGATTACATAGCGCACGCCGGTTAGGGCAACGGGCTGTTATTTTTGGCTGAAAGCTGTGGCAATCTGACTTGATGTGGAAAACCACACCCGGTCTCAATTCCCGTTTGACTTTCTATACTTGGCTCTCTATACCCCGCGACCTCGACGCCGCCGGGTGTTGTCACACATCACCCGGTGGCGTTATTTCGTCTGAGATACCTCCGGGTTATCCGGGACCGGTCTTTTGGCGCTGCGACTTGAAGTTATAAATATACCGGGAAGGGGGATGAGGGCGGCGTGAGGCGCGGGTCATATGACTTGCGAGAAGCGTGCTTGAATTCTCTTTCT
>JAWXBO010000043.1:0-5261 GCA_034440175.1 Alphaproteobacteria bacterium | reverse complement strand
TGGCCTGGTCGCCGCTCAGCACGGCGCCCAGCAACGTGAATTCGGGTGCGGGAATGGACGCGCTGGGTGCGAAGTCCTGGTAGACGAATCGATCGCCAGAGGCGGCGGATTGCGCCGCGGCCGGAACGGCAATCGCGACGAGGCATGCAAGGAGGGCGTTGCGCATACCCGCAGCGTAGCAGCGCCGGTTGCCGCCTAGCAATGGCAACGCGCAGCCGCGCAGTATCATGGTGGGCTCAACCAGGAGAATCCCATGAGCGATCGTCAGGTAGTCATCCTAAGCGGCGTCCGCACGGCCATCGGCGATTACGGCGGCAGCCTGAAGGACATCGCGCCCTCCGATCTTGCAGCTCGCGTCGTCAAGGAGGCCGTGGCCCGTGCCACGGTCGACCCGAAGGACGTCGGGCAATGCGTGATCGGCAACGTGCTGCACACCGAGCCCAAGGACATGTACATCTCGCGTCTCGCGAGCGTCAACGGCGGACTGCCGGTGGACACCGGCGCCTTCACCGTCAACCGGTTGTGTGGCAGCGGCATGCAGGCCATCGTCAGCGCCTCGCAGTACATCCTGCTGGGCGACACCGACGCCGCCGTGGCCGGTGGTGCCGAAAGCATGAGCCGCGCGGTGTACATGAACCTGACGCAGCGCTGGGGCGCGCGGATGGGCGACACCAAGATGGTCGACGCGATGGTGGGCGCACTCACCGATCCCTTCGACACGATCCACATGGGCGTCACGGCGGAGAACGTCGCCACGCGCTGCGGCATCACACGCGAGCAGCAGGATGCGTTTGCGGTCGAGAGCCACGCACGGGCCACGCGCGCGCTGGCCGCCGGTCACTTCAAGGACCAGATTCTGCCCATCGAGCTCAAGAGCAAAAAGGGTCCGGTCTTCTTCGACACCGACGAGCATGTGCGCAGCGACGCCTCGCTCGAAGGCATGGCCAAGCTTCGCGCGGCCTTCATCAAGGAAAATGGCACTGTTACCGCCGGCAACGCTTCAGGCTTGAACGATGCTGCCGCGGCCGTCGTGCTGATGGAAGCCGGCGCCGCCAAGGCGCGTGGATTGCAACCGATGGCGCGGCTTGTGGCCTACGGACATGCGGGCCTCGACCCCAAGATCATGGGCCTGGGCCCGGTCAGCGCCGTGCAGCGCGCACTGGCCAAGGCGGGACTCACGATCGCGCAAATGGACGTGATCGAATCCAACGAAGCCTTTGCCGCGCAGGCGCTGGGCGTGAACAAGGAACTGGGGCTCGACCCGGCCAAGGTCAATCCCAACGGCGGGGCGATCGCGTTTGGCCATCCGATCGGCGCCACCGGCTGCATCCTCACCGTCAAGGCCATGTATGAATTGCACCGCACCGGGGGACGCTACGGCCTCATCACGATGTGCATCGGCGGCGGGCAGGGGATTGCGGCGGTGATTGAGAGGATGTAACGCCGGCGCTCCCGCGCCATCAAAGAGAAGCCCGCAACTTACGGCACGACTCCCTCCAGGCCCAATGCCAGCGCGACTTTCCGCAGGACGTTCTTCCCGATCGTTGCCGATACGTTCCCCAGTCGGGTCGCATCGACGGCTTCGATCGTGGCGATCTTGGCCGTTCGGATCACCGATGGTGCCGGGAGCCCTGCCGCCGCAAGATTGGTGATCGCAACATCGCCGGGCCAACCCCGGTTTTCCGCACTGGTGATCATGGCGACCCAGAGCAGTCCATGTGCGTTCTCGACGCCGGCTGTCGAAACCACGAGCGCTGGTCGTGATTGTCGCGTTGTGCGATCGGTATACGGGAACGGGACCTTGACGACATCCCCCCGACTAAAGGCTGCCATAGGCCTTGGCATCCGCTTCGGAACTCCACTCGCGAAAGGTGCGGAAGGGGTCGTCCGACTGCTGCCCGCGACGCGCCTTGGTGAGAACTACGCGCTGATCGACGATCTCGTACAGCAGTTCGTCACCTTCACGCAGATTCAAAGCCGCGCGCACCGGCTGCGGTATTGTGGTCTGCGCCTTGCTGGTCAGTTTGCTGGTGATCACGATGAACTCGAATCCGCGCTCGGCATGTGGTAAGGATATTCCTTTCTATTGTAAGGAAATGCTGGCGCATAGTCAACGGCGCTCCGCGCCGCTACAATGCGCGCCCGTCCCAAGGAGTTCACGATGAGCCTATCCATGTTCCAAGCCTCCGTCCCTGTCTTCGCACGCGGACTCACGAACTTGAAGGGCATCCTCGCCAAGGGTGCCGCGCATGCCGCGGCGAAGAAGATCGACGAAGCGGTGTTCCTCAACGCGCGTCTCTTCCCCGACATGCTTGCGTTTGCGCGCCAGATCCACATCGCCACCGATTTTGCGCGTGGCACCGTCGCGCGGCTGTCCGGCGAGGAACCGCCGAAGTGGGAAGACAACGAAACGTCGTTCGCCGATCTTATCGCGCGCATCGACCGCACGATTGCAGCCGTCAACGGTTTCACCGCGGCGCAGGTGGATGGCTCGGAGACACGCACCGTCACTCGCCAGGTACGCGGCGAAGCCAAGGCCTTCACCGGCATCAACTACCTGCTGCAGTACTCGATGCCGAATTTCTATTTCCATGCCACCACCGCCTACGCCATCTTGCGCAGCAACGGCGTGGAAGTCGGCAAGGGCGATTTCATCGGCGCGCTCGACTGAAGCGTCGTCACGACGCGCGATGCGTCGTTCGTCAAACAAGAGCCCCGCTTCGGCGGGGCTTTTTTGTTTCATGCGGGTGTTACTACGCAGTTGACCAAAGTCCTTATTCATCATGGCCTAGGCGCTACGATTTTGCTACCGTTCGCGGATAGCGCGAACTTTTTTCGAGGACATGCGCGACACGAGGGACCCCCCGACATTCGCCCCCCACAGCCCAGCACCGCAAAGGCATGGGCGTGCGCGTCGAACAGCATCTCGTGCGTTTGCAGTGGTTAGGCGCGCAGGAAGAACGCCGGCTGTAGCTCAGCTTGAACTGCGCCACCTGGAACTTGGTGCGCTCGCCAGGTACCCGCCCAGTCTTCGCTCCAGTCGAACTGGAACGCTTCGCCCGGCGCGAACATCAGCGGCACAAAGGTGCCACGCCCGGCGGTCCGCGCTACCTCTTGCTGCGTTTGCCGCCACGACCGGGCAAAGGCCGCCACCCGGTCATACAAGCCCTGGAAACCCAAGGCCGCCAGGTCCGCATACAGCCGGCGCAGGTCGCGGCGCTGTTGAAATGACAAGATTATTGGAAACTCTCGTCATTTGAATTGACAAGATACTACATTTATGTAATAACTACAGCAACTTGAAATGACCCGATTGCCTACAATCTTGTCATTTCCCTTGTCAAGGATCATGTCAAATGCCCCGACTCACAAGCCTAACTCCCGAAGTCCTCTTGGCGGCGCTTTCGGAATTCCCCGCCGGGGTAAAACCAGAACAACTCGCAGAACGCCTGCCACACGTTAGCCGCTCGACCGTAAACCGTGTGCTGCGTGAGCTGGTAGTCCAAGGTCGCGTTCAGCCACAGGGGCACGGGCGCGCTCGAGTCTATTTCATACCGGGCTCTCTCTCCACGGTCGCGCCGACGGATGAGGTCGTACCCCTCTCAAATGAGGGCCAACGCCTGCGTGCATATTTGCGTCAACCGCAAGCCAACCGCAAGCCGGTTGGATATCGGCGCGATTTCATAGAGCGCTACATACCCAACGAGACTTTCTATCTTCCACCTGCCCTGCGCCGCAAACTTGCTGAGCTAGGAAAGACTGATAACGCACGGCCGGCGGGAACTTACGCACGAGAAATATTGAATCGTCTGCTTATCGACTTGTCCTGGGCATCATCGAAGCTGGAGGGGAATACCTATTCACTCATCGACACGCGCCAGTTAATTGAACACGGCATCCGTGCCGAGGGCAAGAGTGCAGATGAAGCAACGATGATTCTTAACCACAAGCGTGCCATCGAGTTTATGGTTGACAGTTCCGCAGACCTTGGCTTTTCGCCCATGATGGTCCGCAATATACACGGCTGCCTTGCAGAGGGACTCTTGAAAGACTCTGCGGCAGCGGGACGACTCCGACTCCGGCCCGTGTACATTGAACAATCGGTTTACATACCGCCGCAAGTGCCACAACTTGTAGAGGAGATGTTCACTCTAGTTCTCGAACGAGCCTCTGGCATCCTTGACCCCTTCGAGCAGAGTTTCTTTGCAATGGTGCATCTGCCATATCTGCAGGCCTTTGAGGATGTCAATAAGCGCACATCTCGGCTATGCGCGAACATTCCTTTCATTCGCCAGAATCTCTGCCCCCTTTCATTTATTGATGTTACCGAACGCGACTACGTAGACGGCCTGCTTGGAGTTTACGAACAAACAGACGTATCCCTGCTACGAGACGTAACCGAGTGGGCCTATGAGCGTTCTAGCGCCCGTTACAAAGCGATACGGAACTCACTAGGCGAACCAGACCCGTTTCGACTCAAATACAGGCCGCAACTGGCCGAGGCAGTCCGTGCGGCGATTGTGCGCCGCACGTCAGTAGCAGCATTTTTCAATGCTGTAACGGTGCCTACTGAAGATGAGGACACCTTGCGCGCGCTGATAGTTAAAGAATTGCAGGAATTGCACGAGGGTAGCTTTGCCCGATTTGGCATCCGCCCCGCGGAATTTGCCAAGTGGGTTGAAGAAGGGCGCCCTATTACCTGACATCAATCGCGGCATCTTCTATTTGCACTCCAGTGACCGCGGCCTGTGACCGCAGCTCGTCCCTCGACGTCGCTCCCTGAGCTATCCAGCGCCAGCGGCCGTCGGCGTTTCCACCGCCTCCCTTGACTACGTGAAGGCGCTCGACCAGTCCAGCGTTTACCAAGGCCTTGAGGCGGCCCTTCACCGTGTTCATCCACCACCGCGCTAGTTGCCTACTAGGCAAGATTCGGCGCCAGCCGGCGCCGAGCATCGTCACGCGCGATGCCCGCGCGCCGGGCAAAATCGTCGAGCTGGTCGTCGCCGATCCGGCCCACGGCAAAGTACCGCGCATCAGGATGAGCGAGGTAGAAGCCGCTCACTGCGGCCGTCGGCAGCATCGCGAAACTCTCCGTCAACGTCATGCCGATATCGTTGGCGCGCAGCAGATCGAACAGCGGCGCCTTGACCGCGTGGTCGGGGCACGCCGGATAGCCCGGCGCGGGCCGGATGCCGCGATATTCCTCGCGGACCAGCGCGTGTACATCGAAGGTGCCGGCATCGTCATTCGCTTCATAACCC
>JAWXBO010000042.1:0-9530 GCA_034440175.1 Alphaproteobacteria bacterium | reverse complement strand
TCGCGGCCCGTGACGGATGAGGGACTGCGTCCAGCACTGCGTCCCCTCATCAGTCCCGCCGAAGTGGCGGGCCAGCTTCTCCCAAAGGGAGAAGCGCTAAAAATCCATCTCTCCCATTTTTGATTCCGGGTACTACCCGTCCGACCACATGCGGATGAGGTTGGCGTGGGCTTTGGAGATTTGGTCGAATTCGCGGGTTTTCTTTTCGCGTTCGAAGAGGGCGCGGCGGGCGAGGTCGAGTTCCCAGAGGATCTCGCGCCGGTCGGCTTGGCGGACATAAGATTGGCACCAGCCGACGGCGGCGATGCGTTCACCCTTGGTGACAGGGGTGACACGATGCAACGTCGTTGACGGGTAGATCAGCATTTGGCCCGGATTGAGTTTGAAGGCGCGCTCTCCCTCTGTGGTTTCCATCACCAGTTCGCCGCCGTCATAGCTGCCGGGTTCGGCCAGGAACAGCGTGAAGGAGATATCGCTGCGTAGATTGTACATGATGGGGTCGTCGACGTGGGTGCCGTACTCCATGCCGTCGTGGTATCGGCTGAAGAGCAGCGGCGTGATCTGACGCGGGCGGGCGGCGGTGCGGAATTGGCCGTTGCGCATGATGGCTTCGCTGACCGATTTGTTCAGTGGTGCGTAGTCGAGTTGCGTGCGGTCAACCTGCTGGTTGTTTTTGACGAGCTTGGCGTGCCAGCCTGCGGTCTTGGTGCCGTCAACGAAATTGAGGGCATTGAGCCTGTCGCTGACCTTAAGAATATCGTCGGGGCCCAGAACGTCTTTGATAACCAAAATCATGTGCTGCATTCCTCTCCAGCTGAGTCGCACATGAATAGAACGGCTTAACCCTAAAACCAATCGACCTGTCGTTGTGCAGGCTCATTGGCGTAGTATGCATGTGTGGAAAAACGGCGGGAGCGCGAAATGCGCATACCACAAATTGCGGGAATGGCGGTGATGGTTGCGGTCGTGACCGGTGTCGAACTGCCGGTCGACTGGCTGGTGCCGCTTGCCATGATGTGCGGCGGCATGACGGTTTTTGTTGTCAGTTTCTGGACCCAGTCAAAGAATTAGCCCTTGTCACCGGGCGCTGCGCTGATCGCTTCTTCCAGTTTTATGAATGAGGGCTGGAAGTGGCTGGGCACGCTGCCGCGGCCGATTTCGACAGAGACCTGCGCGGCGTTGCCATGCAGGTGGGCGACGAGAACGTCGCGGATGACCTGATAAAAGAGGCCCTCTTCGTCAACCGCCGCTTTGACGCGTGTCGCCATCGGACCGATGAAGCCATAGGCCACAAAGACGCCGAAGAATGTTCCAACAAGGGCACCGCCGATCATGCCACCCAAGACTTCGGGCGGCTCAGTGATCGAGCTCATGGTCTTGATGACGCCCAAAACAGCGGCGACGATGCCGAGTGCGGGCATGGCATCTGCCATGTTTTGCAACGCGCCTGCACCCATGAGCGCTTCATGGTGATGTTTCTCCATCTGCTTTTCCATCGAGGTTTCTACCTGATGGGGGTCTTCCAGGCTCATGGTCATCATGCGGATGGTGTCGCAGATGAAGTCGATCGCGAAGTGATCTTTCATGATGCGCGGGTAGTGTTTGAAAATCGCCGACTCTTCGGGTTTTTCGATGTGTTGCTCGAGCGCGATCATGCCCTTGGATTTCATGGTCTTGGTCAAGGTGAAGAGCAGGCACAGCAGGTCAGTATAGTCTTTTTGTTTCCACTTCGAGCCCGCCATGACTTTGCCGAATGATGCCAAAGTCGATTTGAGTGCGGGGCCGCTCGAGGCGATCAGCAAGGCGCCAATGCCTGCGCCCATAATCTGGGTGCCTTCATAGGGAAGCGCGTGCAGAATGACTTCGAAACTGCCGCCGGCCAGGACGTAGCCGCCGAAGACCGTAACAAAGACGAGAATGGCGCCGCCGATTTGAAACATGAAGTACGCAGCCGGTCCCCTGCCTCCCGCGGGGATGCGCGAGGCTTTCGTATTCAGGGGGCAGTATGGCTAGGCGCGCTTAAAGATCGTTGAAGCAAACACCTGGAGTTTGTTTGCCCGCGCGTCATGGTGAATGCGGGTTTAACGGTGAAGATACGCTTGGACTTCTGGCCTTTCGCGCAACCAGCCGGCCCAGCGTTTGAGGACTTTCTCGATGCGGGGTGCCGCGACACCAAGCTGCACCATGGCGACACCGCCGTTGACGCTTTCGTGGTATTCGGAAATTAATCCATTCTTCAGCGTGAAGCGGCTGATGCCGTCGATGACGACCTGTTTGCCCTGGAATTCGGGGACAGTTGATGTGAATTTCGACAGGGACCAGGCATAGGCGGTGGCGCCGTTGCAAACAGGGTCGAACATACGCCAGTCATAGTCTTTGGCATCGCGGTGGAAGAGATTGGCCAGCATGTCTTCAATCGAGGCCCTGCCCTTATGCGGACCATAGATGTAATCGTGATAGACGCCGTCTTCGGTGAAGCAGGCGGCAAAGGCCTTTGCATCGCCGTGCGAGGCCGCGTCACAAAAACGGTTCAGCAGCTGGGTGAATTGTTCGCTTGTCATAGCGTTGCACTCACGATCCAGACGGCGCCATCCATTGTGAAAGGTGTGCGGGCGGCAAACGGTTTGAAGGCGTCTCGCAGGGCGGTCGTTGCCGCCGCTTTTTCGGACGGGGAGGCATCTGCCAACATGCGCGATACGGGACCGAAATCCTGGATGTGGGTGATGGCGTCATCCAGCGAATTGCCCAGGCGCATGGCTGTATTGAGCGGGCGCGCGGTGATGCTCTCAAACCCTGCATAAGTCAGGATTCTGCGCACGCGGGTGAGATCGGCGAAGGCAAAGGGGCCTGGATCTTCGGGGCCCAGCTGGGGCTGAGGTGGCACGTGCGGGCGCACGGCGCTGATAGGAATGCGCACCCACTCATTCTCGCGCCAATCGCGCCAGCAAGCGAAGGTGAGCCTGCCGCCTGGCTTCAGCGCCGTTCTGAGATTGGCAAAGGCTGCATCAGGGTTGGCAAAGAACATCACGCCGAAACGCGAAAAGAGCAGATCGAAGGCCTGCGAAAACTGGTGCGTTGCCGCGTCGCCTTCGATGAAGCTGATGTTGGTGGCGCGCTGTCTGGCGCGGGCGAGCATGGGTTGTGAGATGTCAATGCCGGTAACGTGCGCGCCGCTTTTTGCGATCTCAATGGATGTGTCGCCGCAGCCGCAGCCAATATCGAGGACGTGTTCACCCGGTTGTGGTGCTGCGGCACGCATGAGCTCTGCTGAAATTTCCGACAACATCGCGTCAAGCCGGTCCTGGGCCTTGGCCCATTTGGCGCCAGCGTCACCGTTCCAGAATGCGATTTGATCGGCGTTTGATTGTGGTTGAGACATGCGGTTCTCCGGTTTGGAGAACGCAGGCTAATGCAGTTTCAGGTTCAACGGAATGACTTGTTTGGGCAGGTCCTGCTTACGTATTGCCGGAGCCCAGGTTGACGCCCAGATGCGGTGCCAGAACGCTTGCCTGGTTGAGGAATGTCTCAGCGGCGCGGTCCAGCCGTTCGCGGGCAGCGAAGAGCGAGTGGCGGGCAACTTCGATTTCGTCGTTGGAGGAGAAGAGTTCGGAGGGAGCTTTGAGGGAGAGCCCGCGCTCGCCGGCGACCAGGGTAATGTGGCCGATCGAGTGGCGCGGCTCGCCTGCTGCGGGGAGTTTGATTTCAATCGCCACACGGCCGCCGTCAATGAGGTTCACGCCTTCGAATGTTGCACCGGCGGCCACAGTGTCGATGCGTGTGCGCAGCTCTTCGTAGCGATCGGCAATCATGGCGCGCTTGGTGGCATCGGGGGTTGATAACGCAGACGCAGTCAGGTCGAGGGCTTCACCCAGATAGTCGTGGATCGAATCGATGGCAACCAGGGTTCCTTCAACGGTGGCGACGGCGCGTGCCGCCGTTTCTTCAAGGGTCGTTGGTCCGGTGGGTACGCGCCGCGAGAGGCGGAGCGCCCGGTCAATGCCTGAGCGGATGTCTATCGGATCAGCGGGCGCTGGTGCCGGCTCTTCCGTGCCTGAGAGAACGCGGCGGGCATAGGCGAACAGGCTTTCTGCGTCATCGCGCTGCAATTTTGCGGACATAAAATTTCCCCGATTTCAGGCTCACTTGAAGGGGCAGACTAAATGCCAAGGAGTTAGGGACGCTTTACTTGAGACGGTTTATTGCCCATTAACCGCACAACAAGTGGAACAGCCATGGCAACGGGACTTGGACGCGTCGTTGGTGCAGCCGGATTTGCCTATCACCGGGTGATGCGTGTGGCGCGGCGCGGACGCTGGCCCTTAACAATTGGTGTACGGATTATCGTTCGCGATGGCGCCGGTCAGGTGCTGTTGGTCAAGCATACGTATGCGCCGGGCTGGCACTTTCCGGGTGGCGCCATCGATCCGCGCGAAACGGCGGCTGATGCGGCTGCACGCGAGTTGCGGGAGGAAGCGCTGATTGAAACGACGACAACGCCCGTGTTGTTTGGCGTGTATCTCAGTTTGACGGAGAACAAATCGGATCATATCGCCGTGTTCACGACGGATAGTTGGAGGGTGATTGGGGGCCGGCTCCGACCACTTGAAATTGCCGAAGCAAAGTTCTTTCCCATTCGCGATCTGCCTAAGGGCACAACGGGCGGGACGCGGCGGCGGCTGGCTGAATTTCTGGGTGAGGCAGAGCAAAGCGCCCAGTGGTGACGGCGTGATGCGCAATTTTATCTAGTGCAATTGCTTTCACAGATTGTTGGTGGTTCAAGTGTCGTCATGGAACTTCAAGCATACCTCGACCGCATCGGCTATGCAGGCCCGGTGCAACCGGACCTCGAAACACTGCGCGCCATTCACCGCGCGCACGTAGAGAGCATTCCGTATGAAAATCTGGATGTGCAGTTCGGCGTGAAAGTGAGCCGCGCGGTTCCCGCGATCTTCGACAAGATCGTCAGGCGGCGACGCGGCGGCTGGTGTTATGAGATGAACGGTCTGCTTTCGTGGGCGCTTGAAGAGATCGGATTTAGCGTCAAACGCCTGGCCGGAGGGGTGCGGCGCGAAGTTGTGGGCGACCAGGCCGTCGGGAATCACCTGGTTTTGCTGGTCGATCTCGGGGAGACTTGGCTTGCCGATGCGGGCTTTGGCAATGGATTGATCGAGCCCATACGTCTGCGTGAGGGCGCGTTTCGTGTCGGCCCGCTCAACTGCAGTCTTGAGCGCATCGACGGTGGTTGGTATCGCTATTTCGACGATGCGATTACAGGTGGGCCATCATTCGATTTTCACGAGGATGTTTCGGATGAGGCGTTGCTGGAGGCACGCTGTCGTTTTCTGCAGAGCGATCCCAGCTCTAACTTCGTGTTGAATGCCGTCGTCCAACGCTGGCGGAGCGGCGAGCACACCAGTCTGCGCGGACGCACGCTGACGCGGATCAACTCGGGTGGCAAGGAAACAAGACTCATCGGCGGCGCGGACGCATATGTCGCGACGCTGCGCGATGCATTCGATTTGGACTTGCCCGAGGCCGCCCAGTTATGGCCGAAAATCTGCGCCCGTCACGAGATTTTGTTCGCGAGCGTGCCGGATGGTCATAGCGGCGCGTAGCGGTCCATCCATGGTCTTGCTTGTTCGAGCTGGGCGGCCAGGCGGAAGAGCGTGGCTTCATCGCCGAAGCGGGCGGTGAACATGGTGCCGATGGGCAGGCCTTGGGCATTCCAGTACAGCGGCACGTTCGCTGACGGTTGGCCGGTCAGGTTGTAGATGCCGGTGTAGGGGATGAAGGCGATCATCTCGCGAAACATTTGGGCCAGGTCTTCGCGTTCCATGTTGAGGATGCCGATGGGCAGAGGCGGCCCTGCCGCGGTTGGTTGCAGGATGACGTCGTAGTTCGTCATGAAGCTTGCAAGCGTGCGCCCAAGATAATGCAGCGTGTTCATGGCGCGTGCGTAAGCACTTGAATCGGTCTTGCGGGCGTTCTCGATGCGGAACCAGGTTGCGCGTTCGACGTCTTGAGGAAGCGCGGTGCGGCCTAAGGCTTCGGCTGCTTCGTCGACGGTGAAAGCGACGTTGGCACTGATGACGATACCTTGTGCGGCCATGATTTCCATGCCGTTGATGTCGGGGGACACTTCTTCGACGATGTGGCCCAGGCTTTCGCAGAGTTTGGCCGCGTCGCGCACGGCGGCAATGGCATCTGGGTGCACATCGGTTGGGATTGCGGGCTTGGTCGAGAAGGCAATGCGCAGGCGGCCGGGTGCGGATGTCACTTCGTCGAGGAAGGCGCGGGCTTGATGTGGTGCGGGGTAGGGATCGCCGAGAGCTGCGCCTGCGGTTGCATCAAGGAAGGCGGCACTGTCGCGCACCGAACGCGAGACGACGTGGCCGACCGAGGCGCCGCCCCAGCCTTCACCGCGCTTGGGTCCCGCGGGCGTGCGGGCGCGCGTCGGCTTCAAGCCGAAGAGACCGCAACACGATGCGGGAATGCGGATCGAGCCGCCGCCGTCGGTCGCGTGCGCCACCGGCACGATGCCTGCTGCCACTGCTGCGGCCGCGCCGCCGCTTGAGCCGCCCGCGATGTGGTTCAGGTTCCACGGATTGCGCGTGGCGCCGAACATGCGCGACTCGGACGATGGGCTGATGCCCAGTTCCGGCGAATGTGTTTTGCCGAAGATGACGAGGCCCGCTTTCTTCATCCGCTCGACGTACGTGGAGTCCGCGGTGGCGACGGTTTCGCGCGCGAGGCTGAGGCTGCCTGTGGTGACGGTGCCATTCAGCGCCGCGCCGAGATCCTTCAGCAAATACGGCACGCCGTTGAGCGGACCTTGCGGCAGGCCGTCGTTGATTGCTTTGCGCGCGACGTCTTCGTGATCGAGTACGATGGCGTTGATTCTGGGGTTGACCTCACGCGACCTCGCGAGGGCGGTGTCGAGTAGTTCTTGCGGTGTGACTTGCTTCGTGCGGACAAGGCCTGCGAGGGCCAGTGCATCCTGTTTGCGGTAGTCGGAGAAAGTCAGCATTGGTCCTCACGATTGGTCAGAGTTTTGGCAAGTCGGCGAGGAGGACTTCGGTGTCCTCTTGCGCCGTGATGGTGATCTCATCTTCGCCGGTGATGGCGACGCCGTCACGTGCTTTTGCGCTCAGGCCGTTGATCGTCAGGCGGCCCAGCGCCGGGACCAGATAGAGGAAACGGCCTGGTTCAAGAGTGTGGCGCACCGCCTGGCCGGGCTTCAGGGTCGCGGCCAGGATTGCGGCATCCTGGTGAATGGGTAGAGCGCCTTTGTCCTTGGCCCGGCCCGATGCCAGCGTGACCAGCGCGCCCGAGCGGTCGCTTTTGGGGAATTGCTGCGTCTCCCAGCCGGGCGCGATACCGGTTTGGTCGGGCACGATCCAGAGCTGGAAAATCTGGGTAGGCTCGTTTTCGAGGTTTTGTTCCTCGTGCTGAATGCCGCGGCCGGCCCACATGACCTGGACATCGCCCGCGTTGGTGCGGCCCTCGTTGCCCAGATGATCGCGATGGGTGATGGCACCGCTCCGGACGTAGGTGACGATCTCCATGTCCTTGTGGCCGTGGCGGTCGAAGCCGGTGTTGGGGTTGATGGTGTCGTCGTTCCAGACGCGCAGGGCACCCCAGTGGTTGCGCGCGTCGTCGTGATATCCGGAAAAACTGAAGTGATAGTGGGCTTTGAGCCAATCGTTCTGGAACGTGCCGAGGGTTTCGAAGGGCCGAATGTCGATCATGGACTTCTCCCGAAATCGTAGTTGCCGATGCGTGTTGGCGTGGAAGTGGTGGCGGCGCGGCGTCCCGGCAAGTCACAGGAGATCACGCATTTGTGAACGGTGGTTCACCGGCGAGACAGGAACCCGGTACTACGTTGCAGCATTCACAGTGCTCGAGGCGGAGATATTCCATGCGCGCGACTTTGATTGCCGTGATTGTGACGATATTGGCGTTTGGTACAACGATGGCCGATCCGGTCGCCTATCACCCGGCCGCTTTTCCGCGCGACGAGGCGTCATTGCGCGATCTCGACAGTCGACAGCTGCGCATCGTGCGGCGGGCGGGGGCGCAGTGCTGGCATTCGGGCGAGGGCGGGTTTCGTTCTCCCAGTGCGCGGTCACGCGGTTGCGTCATCAGTACAACGGAAAGCGCCATGCGCAGTTCCGATAGTCCGGCGCTTTTGGCCTTTCACCAGGCGCTGCCGTTCAGCGTGCGGTATAATGAGAACCGGCCAGCGTACTACTGGCAACGGTTGGCGGCGAGGTAGCCGTCAAACCAGTTCCAACTGAAGTTTGCGGCCAAGGGCCACGGCAGCACGCTGAAGCGTTTCGAGGGTGACATTGCCGGCGTTCGGATCTAGGACGCGGTCGAGCTGGAAGCGGCTTGTCTTCATGCGTGCGGCCAAATCCTTCTTCGTGATATTCTTGGCGTGCATCGCCGCTTGCAGCTGAAATGCTATCGTTTCTTTTATCGCGCGCGCCTGGAACTCCTCGAATTTTCCTTCCGAGCGCAAGAAGTCGTCGAGCGAGGAGCCCCAATGCGGGTTCTTGCGTTTCGCTTTTTGCTTCATGACTTCATCTCCTTCATGCGTTTGCGTGCGAGGTCGAGTTCAGCTTGCGGCGTTTTCTGCGTCTTCTTGATGAAGCCGTTGACTATGGCCATGCAGCCCTCATGAAAAAAGAACAACGCACGCGCCTCGCGATTGTCTGGCAACGTGCGACCGCACTTCCCACAAACCGGCAGCAAGCGGGCGGCATAGCGGCATGCCGACTGGCCACCCGAATTGCACCCTCATGAGGTCTTGGCCGACGGCATTTCTATCCGCCACGTCCAACGACTAGCCATTCGCGTGCCGGCTCCGACCCGGCCGCCGTTTGATAGAAGGTGATCTGAATCTTCTTCATGGTCATGTACTATAAAACGTACTCATTGTCAACTCACCAGGCGGCATGGAGGATTTGCAGCACGTCTGCCGGGCTTGTTATCGGTCGCGGGTTTGAGAGCACGACGGGGTGTTTCGCTGCTTCTTCGGCTATTGTGGGGAGCTGGTCTTCTTTTATTCCGACATCGCGCACTCGAGCAGGTAGCCCGAGGTCGGCGATCAGTTCGGCGACGGCGTCGCCCGCGCTCATGTTGGGGCGGCCCATGGCGAGGCTCAGTTGTTTTTGCCGTTGCGCTGTCGTTGTTTCGTTCCAGCGCAAAACGTGGGGCAGCATCACGCAACTTGAATGGCCGTGGTGGAGGCCGTAACGGCCACCCAGAATATAGCCGATGCCGTGGCTGGCGCCGGACCCCGCACGCGAGGAGTTGGTGCAGGCGAGGTAGCTTGCCATCTGGCTTTCGCTGCGGGCGAAGGGGTCACCGGGCACTAGCCTGGTGCGGCGCAGGGATTTTGCGAAAAGCGAGAGCCCGTGGAGCAGGCCAGCCTCGTAGAGCGGTGTCACATTTTTTGCCAGGTATCCCTCGCAGCAGTGATCGACGCCGCGAATGGCGCTGGACAACCAAAGCCATTCGGGTGTGAG